>JALZOO010000637.1 GCA_030913905.1 Acidobacteriota bacterium | reverse complement strand
ATTGATTCAGTCTCGGCGAGAGTTACGGTTGGTCCTTCAGAGAAGTGCTTCGCATTCTTCACAGCTTCATACGCGACTTCGCCGGCGTCTCCGAGCCGAACATACAACGGACCGAGTTCCTCAAGATCTACACCGGTAGCTTCGCAGAGAGCAGTACTAATAATGCTGCCCCCGACGTTCGTGGTCCGGGCGTCGTTTGAGGCGAATTGATGGCCGGCGAAGTAACGAGCCGCACGGCTTAAATCGGCATCATTCAATTGCTTCAAGTAACCGCCAAGCAGTGAAGCCTTCTCCAACTTTTTCGTCGTCGAGGCGACTTGCTCGGCGACTTCCGCCCAGGTTTCCAACAAGCCCGCCGCCGTGACGCGGTCGTCGGGTAGAGCTTCGCTATTAGTAGCTTTCATGAACTGATCGATTAGCTGCGGCGAATATTCAGCTGCGTCAAACCTGTTTGCGGGGTGACCTAAAAAGGTTGCGTGAGAGCCAGCGTAGTGTCAAGGCATCCATTCCGTGAGCAATTTGGAAGAGGTGAGAGGGGTTGGTTCGCATTGCAACTTCTGGTTTGTCTAACCAGAGGTTACAATCCTGTTCTGGCATAGCTCCTTCCGACCCTTGTCTGAAAGGCGTTTTCGCAAAAAAGTGTTTTTTTTAATTCTCGAATCCCTTGGCAGCACTGAGCTGGTTTTCATCCTGGTAATGGCGCTGGTTTTTTTTGGCCCGCGCAAGCTGCCTCAACTGAGTCGCAGCCTCGGCAAGAATCTCGCCAGCTTTCGACGTGCCTCAGAAGACTTCAAGCGAACATGGGACCGCGAAGCGAGCCTTGAGGAGTTTAATCCGTTCCCAAAGTTAGATATTGATGCGGCCTTTTCCGAAGAGAATTCAATACTAAAAGAAACAAACCCCAGCCAGACTTTGCAGCCACCAACCATCGAAGCCATCGCTCCTGACCGAGTAGTACCTCGGCAAGCGACCGACGCGGAATTATCCGATTCTTCCGTAACGACTGGTCCAGTCGAGCCTGCGGACCCTCCATCCAAGCGTGACTGGTTATGACGTTGGGTAGACGAGTACCAATCTATTAATGTCGACTTTTCTCAGACCATTCGCCGCCGGCAAGCAACGGGAAAAAGAGCTCGGCGGCCAGATGTCCTTTCTCGATCATCTTGACGAGTTGCGAAGCCGTTTGATTCGTTCGCTCTTGTTCGTATTTCTTGCCGGGGTGCTGTGCTGGTCTTTTTCCGATCGAATCTATGGTTTTCTGGCCCGACCGGGTGAGCACGCACTTGCCGAAGCACAGAGGCGGCAAGTTCCAATGAACGGATTGACTGGGAACGAAAGAATCCTGCCGCTTAACTCGGTCCAGGAAAACGATGTCGGCCGGTACATTTTTCCGGAGGAAACTAAGCTTGGCACCAGCGTCCTTCCAGTTGGTGTATCGGTGCTGGCGAGAGCGGCCAAAGACTCGCAGGGGAAACTGGGGCTGTTTACGGACGAGCCGCTTTATGCGGGCAACACGATAATCCCAAAGGGGGTGCGCCTGGTCGATTTGTCCACCGTAGTGCAGGACTATTCCGGTATTACCGACAAATTTATTGTTACCAGCGCTATCGATCCCTTTTCCCTCTACGTCAAGGTTTCGCTGTATGCAGCAATTTGCCTCTCAGTCCCGTTTCTCTTGTGGCAAATCTGGGCATTTGTGTCGCCTGGCTTGTATCCCCACGAGCGTGCTTACGCGACGCCCTTCATTGCACTGTCCTCGATTTCCTTCGTGCTCGGGGCAATGTTTGCTTACAAAATTATTTTCCCCTCGGCTGCGAAATACTTATTGGGGTTGGGACAAGACTTCCGCCTGTTGCTGAAGGCGGACGATTATTTTGATTTCATCATTATGGTGATGCTGGGTATGGGCATTGTTTTTCAGATGCCGGCGATAACCTACGTTCTCGCCAGGATCGGTGTGGTCACGGCCAGATTTTTGGTGCGTATTTGGAAGACCGCGTTAATCGTTATTCTAGTATCGGCGGCGTTGGTGTCGCCCACCGGCGATATCCCGAATTTGCTTTTGTTTGCCGCCCCGATGATTGTTCTCTATCTCGTTTCCATCTTTGTAGCGTGGATATTCGGCCGCCCAAGAAGGGTCGCCTAGTTGGAATAAGTGACGTGTTTCAGAGGAATTTTTGAACGCCTCACCAGTCAGCAAAAAGCAACGAAACCCTACCTTTTCGGCATCTTGACTGTGTTCTGGCAAGACCTTAGAATCCGGTGCTTCCGCATCGGGTTTGACCTGCTGCAGTATCGCTTTGAATCTCGTTAACCCTATTTAGGAGTTCTTATGTCGTACCGGAAAGCCACTCTACGCCTGGCGATTTTCCCCCTGGTCATCGCTGCCGCCAGTCTGCCTGGTTTCGCTCAAGACCCGCGGCAGACCCAGGATCCGATGGACAAGCCGCGCAATGTGAAGCCAGAGCTCAAGAAGGCTTACAAAGATTGGCTGGAGAAGGATGTTACTTACGTCATCACCGACGAAGAGAAGAAAGCCTGGAAAAGGCTCGCGACAGACGAGGAGCGAGAGAAGTTTATTGAAGAGTTTTGGCGCCGGCGCGATCCCGATCCTGACACCGAAGAAAACGAATTCAAAGAGGAATACTACGAGCGCATCGCCTACGCTAACGAGAATTTTGCATCAGGAATTCCTGGGTGGAAAACCGACCGCGGCCGCATCTGGATCATGTATGGAAAACCGGATGAACGAGAAACCCATCCCACCGGCGGAAGCTATGAGCGTCCGTCTTACCACGGTGGCGGTTCCACGACGACCTATCCGTTCGAGGTCTGGTTTTATCGGTACCTTCCCGGCGTCGGCTCCGGCATCGAGATCGAATTCGTCGACCCGACGGGTAGTGGCGAGTATCGCCTCGCCCGTAATGCTGATGAGAAAGACGCGCTGCTGATGGTGCCCGGCGCCGGCTTAACGCTTTCAGAGCAGTTGGGACTATCTTCGAAAGCAGATCGAATTACCGGACTTGGCGGCAGTCACACTTCCGGTCGCGAGCAAGACAGTCCCTTCTCACGTCTGCAGTTGCTCGCCGATCTAAATCGGCCCCCACAAGTGAAGTTTAATGACCTGGCCTCGAGAGTAAAC
>JALZOO010000599.1 GCA_030913905.1 Acidobacteriota bacterium | reverse complement strand
CCTGGACGATGATGTCCCAGTACGATAGCGGGTAGAACACGTCCCACTCCTCGCGGGTCATCTCTTCCGGCTTCATTTGCGAGTAATCCGGGAAACTTTTCTTCAGCGTATTCAGCGCTCGTACATTGTCTTCTTCAGAACGATAGACGCGCGCGATTGCCAGATTCACTTTCGGGCTGGTTGGGGCTGATGCCGACGCAATAGCCAACTCTTCCAAAGCCCACTCGTTCAAACCAACGATATTCAGCTCATCGGCTTTGGCGATTACCTGGTCCGCTTTCGCACCAGCTGTTTCTTCAGCAACCGTCACAGTTTTCAGGTTAGCCACTGCACGTCCCACGACTGAATCAGCAGCAAACGCTTTTGGCGGAATGGTGCCAACTCCGGACCGAAGCATTGCGTCCAGCCGCTGCTTTGCAAGGTAGCCATACCAGTTCGCGTCGTAGCGTGCCTGCATAGCGTTGTAGAGAGCCCGTGCTTCTGCGAGTTTGCCTGCACGTTCTGAATCGCGAGCGGCCCAGTACCCGGCGCGGCCGCGGTTGTCTGTGTTTCTATCGGCGTAGTAGGCGAGGTGTTCGGTCAGCAGTTTTGACGATTCTGAAAAGTTCCTGGCTTCGTGGGCCATCCAGGCAAGATCAAACTGCGCCTGGGCAACTTCGATCGAATCTTTGTAAGAAGCCACTGCGGTGCGCAGAAAATAAGAAGCATCCGCATCGTTCTTCGCCTCTTCCGCAATCTGTCCAACACTTACCAGCGCTTTTGGCGTGAACGCGCTGTTAGGAAAACTGCGGCGCATCTCTTCGACGGTTGCACGTGCCTGTCCCCATTGCCGGGTGCGCGCATAGAGTTGCGCCACGTTGAAGAGCGCTTCCGCACGCGTTTCGCCGGACGAAGAAGGAATGGCATTCAGCGCAGTTACCGCGTCCGCCGTTCTCCTTAGATTTACTGCCGCGATCAAACGACGCAACTGGGCTTCGGAGCTGGCGGTATTTCCAAATCTGCCAAACGCATCGGTGTAGGCTTGCAACGCGTCGGAATATTTTTTTGCTTCGTAGAGTTTATCTGCGCGGGCTATGGCGTCATCTGGTGTAGCCGGCGAAGGAGTTGAGCCAAGGCGCGAAATGGCGCTCGCCGCTTCTACGCTTTCGGCTGAGGCCGGGGCGTAAAAGTAAAGACGACGGTACGCAGCCAGAGCGCGCGTTGTGTCGCCGGTCTGCTCGTAGGCTTTGCCCGTCAGCAGCAACGCAGCCGGATCGTTTTCCTCAGCCAATGCTTTCAATGCCAGCGGCACTGCTGATGCCGTTTCGCTGCGCATCATGATGTTTGCAGCACGCAACGAAGCGTCTGCTGCTTGCATCGAGGCGGGATGATCGTTCAGCAGTTGTTCGTAAACGACGCGGGCCTGCGGTAACTGTCCTGCCTGCTCCAGCGCGTTGGCGCGCATGTACAGCGCGTAATCGCCCAGCGTGCTGTAGTTTTCGATGACGCTTGAATCAAGTAATGAAGCCGCGCCGGCAAAGTCCTTCTGATTGATCCGTATACGAGCACGCACCAGCCGGGCAAGCGCTGCTGCTTTGCTGCGGGGAAACTGCGACTCAATTCGCGCAACTGCATCTTCGGCGGGCAGAATGCCACCCCGCGTCATCCCGCGCAGATTTTCCAACGCCTTTTGTTCCGCCTCAGTTTGCTGGCCGGTCCGACAACTCGCCGTCATGAACGCCGGTAAGGCGACGCCAATCATCACAGTGATACCCAGGATAAGAAGGACAACTCGATGTCGACGCAGTTTTAAAAACAAATTCTCCACTCCTAACTTTCTTGCCACGCTTAAGCGTCGACAATTGTAGAGACAGGACTGTCCCTGCCCAATAATCAGCCATTCCAAACAAAAGCGGGCAGGGACAAGCCCTGCCCCTGCAGACCTGATTCTTAGTCGCGTTTTATGCGGAAACCGTTGCTCCGGGATACGCACTGCCGAGTTTCGCGGCGTCGCCTTCGGCGAGCGTATTCACCAGCTCGTGATGGAAGTAGTCATACCTTTGCGCCACCTCAGGCTTGACACGTTTGTCATACATGTCACGCGAGCGATCAATGTATTCGCGTAATCGCTGATACAGATCATTTTGTGAGCGACCTTCCATCACTTTTTGTTCGTTATAGAGTTTGATTTCCGAAACCAGCAGACGTGCAAAGCGGCGGGCATCGTTGTGCAGACGCCGCTCTTCATCATTCGGAACGTCAATGGGCAACTCTGCATCGGCGCCGTAACGACGTCGTGGAGTTACTGCCGGTGTTTCTGCCGGCGCCTCGACTGGGATAGCGGGTGCCGGTTCAGCCTGGACCGGAGGTTCCGGTTCGGCTTCCACGGCTTCGGGAGCGAGAGCGGGTGCACTTTCCTCAACTACCGGCGTTATCTCATCGTATTCCGCCGTGGGAGTATAACTCTCTTCGCGCGGTGCTTCTTCCGCAACCGGCTGTCTCGCAGGTGCGGATCGGCCGGCGAGCAACTCAACAGCCATCGCCGAGACGCGCGTCAAAGTTTCCAGGGCTTCGAGCTTGATTGCTTCAGAATCGAGGTTGGAAGAGTCGGCATACAAAACTGCGACGGTACGATTACGAACTGCAAGCGGCACGGCAACTATACGAGCAGGCGGCTCATCGCCGAGGCGATTGAGAATCAAGTGGTCCTCACCGTGAGAACCGGGCCCGCCACTCCAGGTTTCGCGCGTACGCGCGGCGTTACCGACCGCCGTATCGGCGGCAACTGGAAAACTGATCTGGTGAATTACGCTGTCACCGACCGTGCCTTCAAAACCACGCGCCCGCCAGCCAATGCTCTGATCGCCTTTGATTACGAAGAACGCAACCCGCGGTGCAAACGCGGCCGCGCGGTTAACCAGTATCTTCAGGATGTCGGCTTGCGTTTGTTGTTCGTCTATCTCGGATATGGCGGCTTTAATAATGGCCATATCGCTCGAGGCCTTCGCTCGTGAGGATTCCGAAACGGCGAGGTCGATGCCTTCTTCATGCGCCGCCCGCAGGTGCTCATGAATTGAAGCTGCGATGCCGCCATCATGTTGAACTTCCATCTGGCGATCGAGCAGCCGGCTGAGCGACTCGTTAAGCTGGCTTTGAAGCGCGGCAATTTCCTGCTTGACCCCGCTGAGGCGCCCTTCGATATAGCTTTCTATCTCATGGCGCAAACTCTCTTCCACTTTTCCACTAAGCACGATTGTTCCTCCGCTGAAGGATCATTGGTCCGCACGTTCCTGGTGAGAATCCCGCTGGGATAGAACGCTTTTATTGAGACTTGCGGGGCAGTACATCTCTTTAGCGATTATGGACGTGTGGGAATCGGTGAGTCAAGAAGTGGTTTTCCCGCCCGGATTGACGCTCTTTTCGCTCGCAGGTTGTCGTCCAACCCTGTACCCTACCTCCATAGCCAATGCCCACAACCATTCTTATTGCTGACGATCACGATGACAGCCGCGAGCTACTGCAGCTTTTGTTGCAGGGGGCGGGCTATGACGTCTATGAAGCAAAGGATGGCAGTGAATGTTTGATTCTGGCTCGAGAATTACAACCCCACCTGATCGTCATGGATCTGTCCATGCCGGTGCTGGATGGGTGGGGAGTTTTTCGAGAACTGCAAGCAGATCAACGGACGCGAACGATACCCTGCATGGCTGTTACCGCTCACGCCGATCTTCATCGCAACCAGGCGCTCGAGACTGGCTTCACAGCTTACGTGTCGAAACCTTTCAGCAGTGAGGCACTACTGAAAACCATCGCCAACGTCATCAAGCAGCACGCCCCTCAGTAACGCATGCCGCTATCCAGGGATCATTTGTCCGAAATAACCACCCGCTGAATCGTTGGGGGCAACTCGTGCATCTCGCTTTGCGAGAAGCCTGCATTCGCAAACATGCGTTCCAACTCTGCAAAGGTGTAGGCGTCGCCGCTCGGCGTTCCGCCCAACATCTGGACGCTGAAGGCAGCCGCATCAGGCGGCGAGATGCGATCTTCGTTCGGCACAAACTCGAGCGTGACAGCGCGTCCACCTTCAGCCAGCGCCGCATGGACCTTTCGCAGCAGAGTTTCGTTTGTAGGCGGGTCGAAGTGATGCAGGAAGTTTGTTAAGAGGATCAGGTCATAGCCGGTGCCGTAATCCACGTCGAAAGCGCTGCCCTCAATAGTCGAATATCTGTCAGTGACGCCGGCGTTTCGCGCATTCTCTTTTGCAACGGCGAGCACGTTTGGCCAATCGAGCGCTACAACGCTGGCTTGAGGGTTGTTCTTTGCAAATGCGATCCCAAAGAGCCCATGACCAGCAGCAATGTCTAGAATCTTTAGTTTTTTATCGGCCGCTGGGTCAACCAGTTTCGCCAACATTTGCGCCGGCAGTGCCATCATCCCCGCCATGCCGCGAGCAAATTTCACCCAGATCGGATTGTCGGGCGAGACGGTGCCACCGTCTTTGTCCAGGCTGCCTCCGTTTCGAACGACGTCCGCAAAATTCTTGAAGTGAGCAAGTAACTCATCGGTGGCTATGAATTCGGTTGCGCCGCCCAGGTATGCGGGCGAACGCTTGTCGAGGAAGATAGCGGAGTCTTGCGTGAGGCTGTAATTATTCCCTTCTTTGTTTAGAAAGCCGATGATGCAAAGAAAGTCACAAAGTATGCGAACGCCTCGCTCTGAAGCCTGGGAACGCTTTGCAATCTCAGCTGAGGTCGCATTGCCTTCGCCAATCGCTGTAAAGATTTCCAGTTCGATGGCCGCTTTCAGTGCCTGTGTTCGCTGATAGGCGTTGATGGTTTGAAAGAATAGTTGTGGCGATGGTTGCTGTGCTGGTGAACTCGACATTATTAAGTGCTCCTTAAGCGTTGTAACGCAAACTGTTAGTTTGCGGGCGTTCTGTGACCACTAACTTGATTGATCTTGCGAACGACGCAAACTAACAGTTTGCGGGGTTCCGTGACCACTAACTTGACTGATCTTGCAAACGACGCAAACTAACAGTTTGCGTTACCTTCGAGCAGCTGTTGCCGGCAGGCCGTCGCGTGCGATCTTTTCCATAACATTGCAAAAGCGATCCAACTCGCCAAGCGTAGTGTAGACGTTGGGCGTGATACGAATTCCCTGAAACTCCTCGTGAATGATAGGTACCGTCAGGATTCGGTGATGATCAAACAAGTAATTGTAGATGGCGGTGGGATTCACTCCTTCAATGTTCACGTTGGCAATAGCGCAGGACTGGGCCTGGTCGAACGATGTATTGAAGCGAATCTTCGGGAGATCTTTGAGCTGATTCATCCAGTAACGCGACAGATATCTTAGACGCGCCTCCTTCCGCTTTCCACCAATACCATTGTGAAACAGCAGGGCTTCGCCAATGGCTAGTTTGGGCGCCGCGGAATGCGTGCCGATCTCTTCAAACTTGCGGATGTCGCCTGCTTGTTTCGACTCGGCAGCCATCAACGGCCAGATCTTTTCAATCTTCGAGCGCTTCACATAAAGCAGACCAGTACCTTTAGGTGCATACAGCCATTTATGCAGGCTCGTGCCGAAGTAGTCGCAGCCGAGGTCTTTTTGTTTGAAGTGGAACTGCGCAAACGAATGCGCGCCGTCCACGATAGTCTCGATGCCTCTTGCGCGGGCCATGTCGCAGACGGCTTTTACCGGAGTGATCTGACCTGTGATGTTTACCTGGTGGGCCATTAGAATCAATCGCGTGCGTGGAGTGATTCCCTGCTCGAATGCTCTAACGATCTCGTTCAGGTTCTTTGGTGGAATCGGAATCTTGATCAACTTGAGCACGAGGCCCTCGCGTTTTTCGCGCTGTCTTAAAGTGGTCAGCATCCGCGGATAGTCCTGGGTGGTTGTGAGAATCTCATCACCGGACTTGAAGTCCATGCCCATGAGCAGAGTCTCGAGAGACTCCGAAGCATTGCGAGTTATCGCTATCTCTTCGCGGTCGCAGCCAAACAATTCTGCCAGACCCGTACGAATTGTTTCTGACTGCGGCTCGAGTATCTGCCACATCGTGTAAGCGGTAGCATCTTCCTGTTGCCAGATGTAACGGACGAGCGCCTCAGTCACGATTCGCGGCGAAGGTGAGACGCCACCGTTGTTCAGATTGATAATTCCGCGCGTGACCGTGAAAGCGTTTTGGATGACCGACCAGTAGTCTTCATCCATCGCGGCTTGTTGTGGCGTCAGGCTAGCGACGCTGTTCGTGGCTGCGTGAATTTCTTTCAGCAGCGACGCAACTGTCGACGAAGAGATCGCCGCGAGGCCCAGACTCTTACCAGCGAAAGAGAGAAAGTTGCGACGGTCGGCTGCGAGTGAACTAGTCATAGGTGATTGCCTCAGAGAGAACCAGAACTAGCCGCGAATGAACGCAGATAAACGCGGATATGAACAAATAGATTTTTGAATCTGATCCTGTTCATCGTGTCAATCCTGTCGATTATTTCGCTTCGTAAACAATCTCTCCACCAATTACAGTCATCATGCAACGTGTCTTCAGGATATCCATCTCCGGAATCTTCATGATGTCGGCGGAGAGCACGGTGAAGTCGGCAAGTTTGCCCTTTTCGATTGAGCCGCGCAGTTTCTCCTCGAAGGCAGCGTACGCGGGCCAAATGGTAAACATCCTTAACGCCTGTTCTCGCGTCGCCGCCTCCTCCGGATGCCAGCCCTCGCCCTGGAACCCTTTCTGATCTTTTCGTGCGACCGCGGCATAGAACTCAATCATCGGTTCCCCACGCTCAACCGGCGCATCGGAACCACCGGGTATGATCGAGCCCGACCGGATAAAACTCTGCCACGCATATGCGCCTTCGAGTCGGGCTATTCCCAGGCGACTGGGTGCAAAGTGTAAATCGCCGATTGCGTGCGAAGGTTGCATTGACGGAATCACGCCGAGCTTGGTGAAACGAGGAATGTCGGCCGGATTAACCACCTGCGAGTGCTCCACACGCCAACGCGGCGACTTCAATGCCCAAAGCCTTCGCGGTAGCGTCTTCATCGCCTTCTCATATTGGTCCAGGATGAACCGATTGCCGAGATCGCCGATCGCGTGGGTCTCGATCTGAATCCCCCTGCTCAATGCTTGTCGAAGGATAGGCTGCAGCTCCTCTTCCTTGATCGTCAAAAACCCGGACGTGTCCGGTTTGTCCGAATAAGGCTGCAGCAAAGCTGCGCTGCGCGAACCAAGTGAGCCGTCGGCATAGAGTTTCAGGGAACGGACTGTCAGGTGATTGGAAAAAAGAGCGACCAACGGACCGTCTCGCAAAAGCAGGCTGGCGTCAGGACCTGGGGCTGAAAGGGCCTTATAGATTCGCAGCTTGATCTTGCCTTCGCCGTACAGCTTTCGCATTAGATCAACTTCACGATAGCTGCCGCCGGGATCCTGTACCTGGGTCCAGCCCAGTGAAACGTCTCTCTGGACCCCGAGGACAAGTGCGCGTTCGGCTTCCTGTGCGGTGATCGCGGGGATGTGGCGTTGCACCAGGTCCTGGGCCGCGTCAAGCAGCATGCCGTTAGGTTCACCTGTTTTTGAATCCTTCGAAATCTCGCCGCCGAAAGGATTGGGTGTGTTCCTGTCGACTCCGCCAATCCTGAGAGCCGCGCTATTTGCAATCGCACCGTGGCCGTCAGCGCGATCGAGGAAAACCGGATTGTTCGGCGCTACTGCGTCGAGGTCCCAACGGGTTGGGAAAACGGGAGGCTTCCAAAACGTTTCAATCCACCCGCGTCCGGTCACCCATTCACCGGGCTTTTTCTGTTCGACCCGCGCCTTAACTTTGGCGAGGAAATCTTCGAGGCTCGTGACGCCTTCGAGATTGAGCGTCATTTCGCGGAAGCCGACGCCCGACAGATGGTGATGTGCATCTGTCATTCCCGGCACGACCGTCATACCCTTCAAATCAATAATCCGGGTGGTTTTGCTTACATACCTTTTTACTTCGCGATTGGAGCCAACGAAAATGATCCGCGTTCCAGCGATTGCCACGGCTTCGGCTTTTGGTCTACGTGCATTTACGGTGTAGATGTTGCCATTCATCAGGATCAGATCCGCATACTTCGGCTTTCGCTCTGTTGCGGTAATCAGAGTGGCGAACAGGAGCACGAATATCAGGGCAAGGCAGCTTTTCATATGGTTGACTGGAACCGCGCAGGATGTTTGCAGAGCGAACGCTTTATACCACGGCCGGTGCACTTTGGAATATCCCTACAGTTGCCAAGGCAGGTTTGTTCACGCTCAGACTAACGAACTCTATCGCTACGGTTGATAGCGAGGTTGTCATATAATTCCGCTGTCAAAACAGCTAAGCGAATTACGTACTCTTTCTTACTGGAGAGTCTTGCCATGAAGATTGAAACATTGAATGTAAACGCGTCGGGCGGAAGTACGACTGCACATGTAACACGTCCAGACACGGACACTGGGGCGGCAGTTTTGCTGATTCACGAATGGTGGGGAATTAATGATCACATTCGCGACCTCGCGAGCCGCTACGCCAACGAGGGCTACCTTTGCATCGCGCCGGATCTATTCCGCGGAAAGGTGGCCAAGGATACGAAAGAAGCCGCGAAGCTCATGGACGAGCTTAAAATAGAAGACGGGATCGAGATGATTCGAGAAGCGATTGCCGAAGCAAAGCTTGCCTACAAGGTTCAGAAAACAGGCATTATCGGCTATTGCATGGGCGGCACGTTTGCGTTACGTGCGGCTTGCGAAATCGACGAACTTGCCGCAGCTGCTCCATTCTATGGGGACATTCCACCTGAAGACGTTTTGAAGAATTTGAAAGTGCCGACGCTGTTCATTGCCGGAAAACGTGACGCGTGGATCAATCCGGAAAAAGTGAACAGTTTGATAGAAGCTGCGCGTAAATACGATTTGCCGGTCGAAATTGTGTCTTACGACGCGGATCACGCCTTCTTTAATGACACGCGTCCAGAAGTTTATGACCCGGAAGCTGCAGCTGATGCCTGGAGGCGAGTACTCGATCTCTTCAAAAAACACTTAACAGTGGCAGTGCCGACAGGCGCGTAGCACAAAAGTCTGCGGCTTCGCCGTCTGATGTGCGGAAGGTCTCTGACCTTCCGTAAGTTGCTCCTCACTGCCGGGCTACGCCCCGTCATCCGTTACCAGTCAGAGGGCGCAGCCCTCGTCAACGTCTAAGGTCCATCGGAAGGTCAAAGACCTTCCGCACATCAGGCGGCAAAGCCGTTGTTAACCAGGTCACTCCCCTTGCCGCTCACGCAATTTTCGGGTGGTGTTTCGAGGGCAGGTTATCCCTTCCCCACTTCAACACACGACTCATCCACACGAGTTCGTCGAGAAATTCCTTTGCTCTTTTTTCAAAGGCTGGGTCGAGGAGTTTTCCTTCAGCGTCAAACGTCTTCTGCACCTTCGGGAAATTAAGGTCCGTGAAGGTTACCGCGAGGCCTAACTCGCGGACCATCGTAACCATCGCTTCAATGACGCGCGTGCCGCCCCACGGACCTGCAGAAACGCCCACAAACGCAACCGCCTTGTGTATGTATTCCTTCAGCAACAAATCCAGAGCGGCTTTCAACGTTCCGGGATAGCCGTGGTTGTATTCCGGTGTGACTATCACCAAACCATCGGCCTTGATGATCGTGTCTCTCCATACAGGAAAGCGATCCTTGATCCCCTGACCGTAATCATCCTGCGGCAGCGCGAAGTCGGCGACATCGAAGAGCATCGTCTCAATGTCCGTGCGTTTCTGCATTTCGCCGAGCAGCCACCTTGCGGG
>JALZOO010000591.1 GCA_030913905.1 Acidobacteriota bacterium | reverse complement strand
GTTTAGATCTCACTGCTATTCGCTCCGGTTAAATACATGTAAGGAGACAAACTCCGAGGCCTACAACAAAACGCCGTGCGCAGCGCCAAAATATCTTAAGGTTGCGCACGGCTTTCAAAAAGTGATTGCGGTTCGAACCCGACCGCTCATTTAACTCCTATGTCTTATCCTTCGTGGGCCGTTGTGCAAGCGCCTTTGCCTGGTTTAAGACAAAAGGATCCTGAGGAGTCGCCTTCACTAATGCAGCTACAGGCCCCACTGCGTTCTTTAAGGCCGCCATCAGTTCGCGCTGCAGCCCTTGCCCTCCGGCAAGGTGATGGTTAATAGCGTCACCGAGCCAATTTCCACAAAAGTGGAATGAAGGATCGAAGAGAGTAACGCAGATGTGGTCTCCGCAGTTGGCTCGCACGATGGCGATGTGAGTAAGGTTATTTCCCAGGGATGGGGGATTCCCCTGGAGCCCGCCTTTTCCTTGCACCGCGCCAACAACGTAGCAGCCGGGCGGGATTTCCAGCTCCAGTTCCCCGCACACGGTTGGTATGCCAACGTACTTAAATGGTTTCCCATCTTTGCATCCCTCGAGAACCTCGCCGTTGCAGTGAAGCACATAGACAAAATGCGGGACACTATTCTCGATTCGACAAGGATCCCCCATTTTGGTGACCCAAATATTGAGCTTAGCTGTACTCATGGTTTTTCTCCTGACGTTCGGTACGTGACTAGGATCACGCATGAGGCCGAACAGGTTGGGACGTGTCGTTAGGAACGCTCGTCAGGTGTAACGCGATCTTGCGCTTGCATGGAGGAATCGCGTTTTCGCACAGGGTGAGGGGCTGTCGGGCCTCATCCTACTTGCCCGGAATTAACTCTCTAGTAAAAGAAGCATGACCGCCAGGCTCCTCGCTGGATGGACTTCCATCCATGCTGAGAGCTAAAGCACTTCTCGCACATTGCATAGGAAAATTGTTAGTGTTCGACCGACAAGCGAGGGCTTTGGAATTAACTTTTTCCGTCGGCAGTGAGTTTCCCGGATGCAAGATGTGAAGAACATGTGCCTTATAGCACCGGCCCCTGCATTAAGCAAACAATTTGGCCGGCGATCCTACTAAGCCCGCCCAGTTTGGCTTTCGTCGGAACCTTCCACAGCAGCATGATCTGTAGCAACCTCTAAAACAGGTGGGCGCAGATAGAGGAGACGTCACTCGGCGGCGGTGGCAGCCTGTTTCGGTTTCCAACGAAGCACAGGCTTGCGTGCGGCGGCGGCCTCGTCGAGACGGCCAATGCGTGTGGAGTGTGGCGCATGCAGGACCAATTCAGGATCCTCAACCGCCTCGTGCGCGATTGAACGCATCGCTTCAATGAATTGATCCAGTTCCTGCCGGCCCACGGATTCGGTTGGTTCAATCAGCATTGCCCCCTGGACAATCAGCGGGAAATAGATCGTCATGGGGTGGAACCCGTAGTCGATGAGGCGCTTCGCTATATCGAGTGTGTGAACGCCCTTGCGCGTCTGACGCTTGTCCGTGAAGACGACCTCGTGCATGGGTGGAGCGTCGAACGGTTTCTCGTAATCGCTGGTCAAACCGTGTGCGATATACCGGGCGTTAAGAACCGCGGCTTCCGTCGCCTCCCGAAGGCCGTCGTAGCCGTGCGTTTGAATGTAAGCCAAAGCCCGCAACATCATGCCGTAGTTGCCGAAGAAGGCCTTAACGCGGCCGATGGACTGGGGATAGTTGAAGTCGAGCTTGTATGAAAAGTCTCCAGTCTCCAGTCTGGAGTCTGGAGTCCCTGTTGCCTCGCGGAGCTCGGTCCCGCTCTTCACAATTCGCGGCACGGGCAGAAATGGTTCGAGTTCTTTGGTGCAACAGCACGGGCCACACCCTGGACCCCCACCCCCATGTGGAGTTGAAAACGTCTTATGCAGGTTGAGATGAATGACGTCGACGCCCATGTCGCCGGGTCGGGCCACGCCGACGAGCGCATTCATGTTGGCGCCGTCCATGTAAACCAGGCCGCCCGCGTCATGTACAATCCGGCAAATCTCCTGAATGTTCTTTTCAAACAGTCCCAGCGTGTTCGGATTTGTGAGCATGAGTCCGGCGACGTGTCCGCCCTCGCAAAGCTCGCGTAGATGATCCAAATCAGTGAGACCTTCCGCAGTCGATCGAATCGTCTTAACTGAGAACCCTGACAGATGTGCGGATGCGGGATTAGTTCCGTGAGCGGAATCCGGAATCAACATAGTGCGGCGTTGCGCCGAAGCAGCTTCTCCGTCTCGCGCGTCGATAAATGCGCGAATTATCATTACGCCGGTCATTTCGCCGTGCGCGCCGGCCGCGGGCTGCAGCGAAATCCCGGGCAAGCCGGTAATCTCAGCGAGGTGCTCTTGTAGCTGATGAATCACCGCCAGCGCGCCCTGCGCATCGTCGGCCTCAGTCAACGGATGCAGGCCCGCAAAACCTGGAATGCGTGCGACCTTTTCGTTCAGACGCGAGTTGTATTTCATCGTGCAGGAGCCGAGCGGATACATGCCCTGGTCGATTGAGTAGTTCCAGGTAGACATGCGAACGAAGTGACGAATCACATCCACTTCGCTGACCTCCGGCACACCCTCGAGATCGTCGTCGCGTAGAAACTGCTGTGGCACGATTTGATCGATAGCTTGCTCGTCAACGTCGAGCGGCGGCAGGCGATAGCCAACGCGTCCGGGTTGTGAGCGCTCAAAGATTAGCGCTTCATTCGGATTGATATGGGTAGTGACTTTTGTAATTTCAGACTTCATGAATGATCGAGCTACAAATTAAATCTTAACTATTTCGAATTTGTTTTATTTGTTTAGAGGCGGCACTTGTGCCGCCACTGTGGGACAAGTCCCACATCTAAACGGAACTAGTCGATGATGCGAGCCCCTCGACCAGCGCGTCGATCTCAGCTCGTGAATTCAGTTCCGTGACGCAAACTAGAAACTCATTCGGACGATCTTTGAAATAGCGGTCTAACGCCAGCCCGCCGGTGATATTTCTTTCGGAAGCAAGTCTCGAAAGCAGCTCGCGCGCGTTCGACGGCCCCTTCACCACGAACTCATTGAAACACGGCGCAGTGAAGGGAATCGAGAAGTCTGGCACTTCCGCAATTCGCTTCGAAGCATATGCCGCCTTTTGTGCGCACTGTTGCGCAACTTCCTGTAGTCCTCGACGCCCCATTGTCTCCAGG
>JALZOO010000498.1 GCA_030913905.1 Acidobacteriota bacterium | reverse complement strand
TCTACGGAAGCTAGGCCAGCGGCAGGAAGCAGCGGCAGGAAGCAGGAGTAGCGGACCGTGTTAGGTCTTCGATTTTTCATTGATAAGAAGTCTCTAAGTTCGAACTTCCTGTTCCGGCCTCCTGCTCCTGCTTCCTGCACCTGTTATACACTCTGCCCCGCCGCGTAACCCGAAGCCCAGGCCCACTGAAAGTTGAAGCCACCTAACTGGCCTGTCACATCCACGACTTCACCAATGAAATAAAGACCAGGCACTTTTCGAACTTCCATCGTCTGTGACGAAAGCTCGTTGGTTGAAACTCCTCCCGCGGTAACCTCTGCTTTCTTGTAACCTTCAGTTCCTGCCGGAACAATTTTCCAGTGATTGAGTCGCGCTGCGATATCGGTGAGCTGCCGAGGCGTATAGCGTTTGAGCGGTTGTGATGAAACATTGAGCGCACACCACGCCTGGGCAAAACGTTTGGGCAGAAATTGACTCAGGAAGTTTGCCAAAGTCATTTCCGACGCAGAAGATTCGTTTAGCAGCTCCGGTGCGTCGCGGTCGGGCAACAGATTTATGTCAATGGTCTGTCCTGGACGCCAATGTGAAGAGACTTGGAGGATTGCCGGTCCACTGAGTCCGCGATGAGTAACGAGAATGTTTTCGCGAAACACGTTACCTTCACAACTTACGGCGGCATCCACAGAGATTCCGCTCAAAGGCGCGAGTTGCTGTAATACTTCTTTTGTAAGGGTGAAGGGAACCAATCCCGGTCTCGTTTGCTCAATCCGAAGATCAAATTGGCGTGCCAATTGGTAACCAAAGTCCGTGGCTCCCAGCGGTGGTATTGAAAGGCCGCCGGTAGCAACAACCAGCGACTCTGAAGCAAACGTTTCAGCCCCAACCTGAACCTCGAAACGCTTGTTCTTGCCGACGCTGTGGACCGTCGAACCACATCGGATATCGACGCCTGCTTCGTCGCATTCCGTCAACAGCATGTCGATTATCCGGCCCGAACCTTGATCACAGAACAGTTGTCCCAGCTTCTTTTCGTGATAACCAATGCCGTGTTTTTCAACCAACGTGATGAAATCCGAGGGCGAATATCGAGCAAGCGCGGACTTACAAAAGTTGGGATTGGCCGAGATGAAATTTTCAGGCGCTGTATAGACGTTGGTGAAGTTGCACCGGCCGCCGCCTGAGATGCCAATCTTTTTACCGATGCGTTCGGCATGATCAAGCACAACAACTTTGCGCCCTCGTCGTCCGGCTTCGATTGCACAAAACAGCCCCGCGGCTCCACCGCCAATCACAACAACATCAGTTTCAGCCACGGATAAAGCCTAACATGCCCCGCCTGTTCTTCGATGACCGAGTCTCAGGCATTCACCCGACAAAATAAAAGACGGCGAACAACCTTGTTCGCCGCCGACTCAGAATTTTATTTATGGTCTAGTTGTTATTCGTCGCGGCAGTGGCGTCAGGCTTGGGCGTCGTATAGAACTGGCGCGCCTGGATCACATATTCCTTGTCGTCGTAAGTGCCGTCGCCGTTTACGTCAACGCTTACCTTCAGTTTGTGTTGCTTGCCGTCTCTCACATCACCCGGATTAAACGCCAGACTGTATTGACTCCGCAGCAGCGCGTTTATGGTACTCAGCACGTTAGGTAATTCGCCTTCAAACGTCACTGGGTAATAAGCTCCGCCACTTTCCTTGGCGAATGTCTTGAGCGTGTTCTGCGCCTGGAGAAATGTCAGCCGCCCGGGGTTGCCAAGCAAACTGTCTGTTGGGCCAATGGACTCACTAAACTTTTTGAAATACAGATTACCGGTGCCAATGATGTAGACGGGCACGCCGGAATTTTGGAGAACCTTGCGCGCCTGGTCATAGTTGATCTTGCTGAACGTGTCGATGCCGGAAGCAACCAGTATTACGGCCCGACGGCGGCCCTGCACGCTCGCCAGCCCTGCATATTCAGATGTGCGCGACGGCGAGTCTTCCAGCACGACGGAATCACCACGCCCACCCATGAGCGTAAACTTGAGTGCGTCGAACAGATTCGTTTCGCGGAATGCCGGGTTGTTGCGTAGCAACAGATTTATGACTGCATTGATGCGTTGCGGGTCGTTCGTAAAATCGGTTATCGGCGTCGGACGAACATCAAAGGCCACGACCGAAACGTAGTCCGCTGGCGTGATGAAGCGCGACAAGAACATTGCCACCGGCCGCAAGACTTCGAATTTTCCCGGGTCGTAGCCCCCACTGCCGTAATATCCCAACTCCTCGCCGAGCTTGCTATATTCCACCACCAGCGCCGCTGTGATCGGCGCTTCCGGCGTCGAGAAGTTTGTGATTTTCTGCTGCACCCCGTCGGCAAAGAGGGCGAAGTTGTCCTTCTTCAAGCCGGTTATGATCTGTCCGCTCTTCTTGTGATAGACGACTGCGTCAACGTTGACGATTTGAGTCGAGATGGTGAGCTTCTCGGCTTCCTGGGGTTTGTTGGTAACGTCCGGCGGAAGGGGTTCCTCTTCTTTTTGGTCTGGTTGCGGGGCTTCACCCGGCCGTTTGTTCTTCTTTTGATTGCCGACCGGCGGCTGCCGGCGCGACTGACTCAGTGCCAGCGGCAGGCCTGCGCCTGCGAGTAGACC
>JALZOO010000580.1 GCA_030913905.1 Acidobacteriota bacterium | reverse complement strand
ACGCTCTCCCAACGTCACAACAATCTCGCGCAGCTTTTCTACGACTTCTTCATCGGGATTCCAATATCCGCGGTCGTGAGCTTCAAGCAGACGCCGCGTTAGCGATTGTGTCGAATGCTGGTTCAGCTCCAGCAAACGTTCGAACATGGCCCGATCCAGCAGGAACGTCTTGGCAATCTCTGTGTAGATCCACGGATCGACAGCATCCGCAGTCGCGCTCCATCCGAACGTGTTCGCCACATGATTTTCAATTTCAGCAACGCCGCGGAAGCCGTGCTTCAACATCCCTTCGTACCACTTTGGATTCAGCGTCTTCGTGCGACTCTCCAAACGAATCGTCTCTTCCAGCGAACGAATCTTAGTCTGCGGAGAAAGCGAATCGCCCATGTAGATAGCTGGACGAGATTTCGTGCGCGTTTCAACTGCCTTGGAAATTCCGCCGAGATATTCGAAATAATGATCAACGTCAGTGATTCCGACCTCGAATGAGTCAAGGTTCTGGTATGTAGCTTCAACTCGCGACAGGGCGTCGTCCATCAGATGCCGCGCTTCGCGACCCTCGACTGTCCGTCCTCTTGAGTCGCGTGTGTACGCGAAACATTTGCGGGTGACAAACAGTTCCCCGAGCGTTTCCGCTGTCTCCCATTGCGAGTCCATCACCATGAAGTTTACGTTTGTGCCGTAGTTTCCCGGCGCATTTGAAAACACTCGAGTCACGGCGTCGTCAAACTCGGAGCCGGCTTCCTTCATCCTTTCGGAGATATTGCGCCGCACATAATTCAAATCGAATGGTTCATCAAGTGCGGCCACGCGCCGAACTGCCTTATCGAGCAACGTCATGGTCGGCGCAAAGAGATCGCGAAAGATGCCCGAGACCGTCATCACCACGTCAATGCGTGGACGCTTCAACTCTTCCAACGGAATTACAGCTACGTCAGTGGCGCGGTTGAGCGCGTCGCGAACAGGACGCACACCAAGCAACCAGAGCGCCTGGGCCACACCTTCCCCCTGCGTCTTGATGTTGTCCAGGCCCCAAAGGACCAGCGCCAAAGCACGTGGATAACGACCATGTTCGTCGACATAACGACGAAGGAGCGCCTCGGCTGTATGCTGCGCGCGCTCAAACGCCACTCGCGAAGGAACTGAATAAGGATTGATCGCGTGTGTATTGCGTCCCGTGGGAAGCACCAAAGGATTCTGGACGATGTCAGCGCCCGGACCCGGTTCGACATACTCACCGCGCAACGCACGCGCCAGCGACTCGATCTCGCTATTCGAGTCAAGTTGTTTGGCGATAACTGCCAGTAAAGAAAAAGTCGGAAGGGATTTGTCGCGATCAACGCCCGCCCTGGAGCTCAGCCAACTCGCGGCCGCGTCAGTTCCGTCTTCGCAAAATCGCTGCACTGCTTCTGACACGACTCCATCAATTAATTCTTTCGTTTCACTAGTCGACGTTTCCTGAATCAACTCGTCGTAGTTATGAACGCCGAGTGCATCCGCAACCAGTCTCGGCAGCGCGTGGACGCCGTGTTCGGGCCTGTCAAATGATGCAACCATACGCAGCAGATCTGCCTTTTCCTTCAGCTCCGCGGGTCGGCCAAATATGTGCAGCCCGGTTGGGATCAGCCGCTGTTCAACTTCTAACAGCTGTTCATAGAGCCGCATGACCCGAGCGTCACGCTCAATTGAATTGCGGGATGATGTCATTGCAAGAGTATTGGTTCCCGGTGATTGACTTGGTATTGAACCAAGCAAGTCTTTTAGCTGAAAAAGTGCAGCCGGGCAAGTTTGTGATTGTGACGGTGGTGTTCGGGTGATTTGTCGTGGGTCGACAAAAACGGAACCGGGAGCGGTAGCGACCGGGTACAACGCTCAACCTTGTGATCGTTTGATTTTTGTTGGCAACGTAAAGACCCGCGCAACCTCACGAAGCATGGTCACACCCGGTTGCTACCGCTCCCGGTTCTGTATTCGTCTATCTACAATGAAAAGGTCCTCTGGTTCACGCCAAACATGACAAGGCTGCGGAGAGTCAGTTATGATCGCGGCGAAATCAGTTTTCACGCCTGAGGAACTCTTCCGCTCCATGTTAGAAACCATAAACCTTGACTGCGTTCG
>JALZOO010000571.1 GCA_030913905.1 Acidobacteriota bacterium | reverse complement strand
ACGATTTCACTATGACGCGCGTGTTGCAGGAGGCGAATTTACCGATCCGCTTTGTTCCGGCCTGTCTCGTTGCTTCGCTTGACGGTTGCACGTTTAAGGAACTCCTCGAGTTCTCTAACCGCCAGTTAAAAATCACGCGCGTTTACGCTGCCCATCTTTGGAAGCCGGTATTGCTTGGCAGTCTGTTATTTTTCCTGGTGTTCTTTGGCGGCTTGGTTCTTGTCGTTGCTCGCGCACTTCTGGGCTTGTCCTATGCGCTGCCGCTTATTTTGCTCGCGATAATTTATCTACTCGGCGCCGCCAAGGCGGTCATTCGCTTGCGGGCTGTGTCCACCCCTCTACAAGAGCATAGAACGCTGCTAAGGAAGAGCATGCCGGCACATCTGCTGTTGTGGCCGTTGGCGTCGGCGCTTTACCTGTTCAACGCGGTAGTCGCAGCTTTCTCTCGCCGGATCGAGTGGCGCGGGATCACCTATGAATTGAAATCCCCTACTGAAGCTGTCATCATCCGCAAGTAGGACAGACATTCTTGTCTGTCACCTTATGATTGAGTTCATAGCAAAGAAATGACAGGCAGGAATGCCTGTCCTACTATGCCCAACAAAGCCGTACAACTGGTTCAACTGCTCCGTTCCACGAGAAGAGACATGCGTCTCGGCACTGTCATCCTGTTCGTGACATCGCGCTGCAATGCCTTCTGCAAAACCTGTTTCTATCATGAAGAGCTCAACCAGCCCGGTGATTTGACCTTCGCGCAAATCGAGAAAATCTCCAAAACGATGCCCGACATAACCGATCTCTGGTTGTCGGGCGGCGAACCCACTTTGCGTCGCGACGTCTCCGAAGTCATAGACACGTTCGTCAAGAACAACGGAGTGAACCGAGTCATTATTCCGACTAACGGTCTGATTAAGTCTCGGGTTTATGAAATCGTCGACAGCGCCTTATCGCGAAATGAAGCGCTCGACCTTTATTTGAACATCGCTCTGGATGGCTATGGCGAGACTCACGACCAGATTAGGGGTGTGCCAGGGAATTGGGAGAAGGCGCTTGACTGCATCACGTCACTGTATCCGCTGAAAGAAAAATTCACAGACCGGTTCCGCCTTAACGTGAATACTGTTGTCTGCGCCGACAATTACATCGAAATCGAAAAGCTCGGCGAGTTCATGTGGAAAAATTTCCGGCTCGATGGGCAGTATTTCAACATCGTACGCGGCGAGACGCTGGTTGGAGACGAGATCAAGCGCGTGCCTGAGGATGTCTTGCCGGAGATGTATGCCTACGTTTCGCGCTTAACGAAGCGCTATGGTGATCGCATGTTCTCTGAAGACGACGCGGCGAGGCGCTTCGTCAAAAACGTGGCATATGTCGGCGCAATCACCACGCACTACCGAACTCAACACGAAAACTTTCAGGAATCAACGCCGTGGCCGTTCCCGTGCACTGCCGGCGAAACCACAGCCGTCATCGATTATAACGGCGACGTGCGCGCCTGCGAGTTGCGGGAGAAGTTTGCGACCCTGGCAGATTTCGATTACGACTTCAGCGCGCTATGGAAGGCAAGTGGACGTGCCGTCGAGTTGAATGCGATTGAGGGCGGGAAGGCGTGCTGGTGCACACACGTCTGCTTCATACACGACTCAATGCGCCACTCGCGCCGCGCAATGTTGTATGAACTGCCGAAGAATTTTTTAACGCGGGAAAGTTGGCAGCAGTAAATGGCGCGTTCCGGCAACGGCGAAGCGAATCGGAAAAGCGGAATCGCCTACGCGGCGGCGTTCGCCCTGTTCATGTGCGTCGCATCGATGACCGGAGTCGGTTGGGTGCTTGATCGATGGTTACAGACGACGCCCTGGTTTTTGGTAGGCGGAATCGTGCTGGGCGCAATCGCGGGCTTCTATCAATTCGTGCGGCTGACCTCGCGGCTTTAGGGCTTTTGTTTCGTGAGGCGGGTAAGAAGAGATCCACGAATTAACA
This sequence comes from Acidobacteriota bacterium, assembly GCA_030913905.1. GTDB lineage: Bacteria > Acidobacteriota > Blastocatellia > Pyrinomonadales > Pyrinomonadaceae > PSRF01. The sequence continues at coordinate 2,219 of JALZOO010000571.1, read as the reverse complement.
CGAAATTTCACGAAGAATGTTTAGTGCCGCTTCGTGTTATTTCGTGGATGGTTTACTTGCCTTCGAAGGCAATGCAACCAGGTAAACCTCCTACCTCGACAATCGGGCAATATCCTGTGTAAAATCCCCAGCTTTGCTGATGAAACAAATTCCAGACAGTACGGGTGAAGGTCTGCTTTCGCGCTTTAGTGGCAGCGGCATTGAGTCTCGGATTTTCCGCACGATGATCTTTGCGTCCGCGCTTGCTGTAGTTGCGAGTTTGCCTTTCGCACCGTGGCGCGTCACCGCGGGATTGCTTCTGGGCGGTGCGCTGTCGTTGCTCAACCACCACTGGCTCAGTCGTTCGACGACAGCCGCGCTAAGCGTAGTCGCCCACGGAACAAAGCCGAGCATCGGGCTGGCGCAGTATGTCTTCAGGTACGCCCTCCTGGCCGGGGTTGTTTTTGCGGCTTACAAGCTAAACGTTGTGTCGCTCACGGCAACAATCGCAGGTTTGTGTAGCTTTGTCGCCGCCTTGTTTGTGGAAGCTTTCAGAGAACTTTATTTCGTCATCATTCATCGAGAGGAAACCACTTAATGTTTTTGCTTGCAGAAGCGGCTGAGCACAGTGAGGAGCATCCAACGCCGATCATCGTGCAACTCGTCAATCATTATTTCGGCGAGTGGGCCTACAGGTTCGAGATGGCCTACACCTATCCGTTGTGGCAGAAGTTTTTTGCAAAGTTTGGCACGACGCCGGAAGCTGTGTTTGGTCCATACACCCCCGAGACCGCCATTCCGTGGTACACGGTGATGTTTGTTATTGCCTGCATCCTGAGCGTTGTAGTTGTCTGGATTCTAAAGGGCAAACTTTCCGAAGAAGAACCGGGTTACGGTCAACAAACCCTCGAGCTGGGAGTGCTGGCGGTTCGCGGCATGTTGGAAGACATCATTGGCCCGCAGGGATTGAAATACTTCCCCGTCATCATGACCTTTGCAGTGCTGATTCTCATTTCCAACCTCATGGGATTGTTCCCGCTGTTCATGTCGCCGACAGCGGCGGTTAGTGTCACCTTTGCCCTGGGTCTCTCTTCATTTCTTTACTACAACTACATCGGAATCAAAGAGAATGGACTGTTTGGACATCTGAAACACTTGGCTGGCCCGATCTGGTGGATCGCCCCGCTGATCTTCCCGATAGAGCTGATCAGTAACTTCATCCGCCCTTTTTCGCTCGGCATTCGTCTCTTCGGCAATCTGTTTGCGGATGAGAAAGTTGTACAAACTGTGTCTGGTCTCGCAGCACCGTACACGTGGGTGGCCCCGCTATTGCTGATGCCGTTGAGCATCTTTGTGGCTTTCATTCAGACGTTCGTTTTTGTGCTGCTGTCACAGCTTTATTTGAGCGAGGTGTCGCACGAGTCTCATGATGAACATGAAGATGTTGAGCATGTTGAGACTTCAAGTCATGGCCATGCGCCGGCTGAAGCTCTCGCCGCCTCCTGATTTTTTATTGGCGCGCGTCGAGCGGTGCTGACAAAGGGTCTGCACACGTTGGCACGCAAAACCTGGGTGGATGCAAACGGACAAACTCAAACAGCAACTGACAATAATTGACTGTTGATTGAAATGCAGGTCTGTCTCGCAGGAGCGCCGTTGTAAGAGGGGCGGTGGATACCGGATGCAGGCGAAATCATAACCAGCCCGCTGTCGTTTGTGTTTTAGGTTAAGCATCCTTTGATTTCTGGGATTAACAATTCCAGCAGGAGAAACGAAATGAGGAAACTCAACTTACTTTTCTTCGCTCTCGTCGGTGTGTTGATGAGCGCGATGCCGGTTCTGGCGCAGGCTTCTGCGGCGGATCAAGCCGGAGACGGTGGGGTTGGTCTGAAGGCAATTGCTGCCGGCGTTGGTTTTGCGATTGCAGTGTTCGGCGGTGCGCTGGGTCAGTCGCGAATCGGAGCGGCAGCCTGTGAAGGCGCGGCGCGCAATCCGGGTGCGGCGGCCAAGATCCAGACGATGATGATTCTAGGTCTGGCGCTCATCGAGTCGTTGGTTCTGTTTGCGCTGCTCGTAGTTTTCGCAAAGGTCTAACGACCAAGGGCAGTAACAATCAAAGAATGCGAGCGAGGTTTACGCTTCGCTCGCATTTTCTTTTTTAGTCACAACTTTGCCCGCGCCAAACTCCGTGTGTTAGGCTGTCGATAATCTCCCGGAAACAGTTTGCGAGGTCGTAACCG
>JALZOO010000570.1 GCA_030913905.1 Acidobacteriota bacterium | reverse complement strand
GATTCGTCCTAACCAGATTCGACGCGATGATGAACTCGGTTCGTCGGACCGTCGGCGCCAAAGCGCTCGACCTTGGCGCGCCGGTGGTCAACTGGGCACGAAAGTCGGCGCTGTGGCCGATGACTTTTGGCCTGGCGTGTTGTGCGATTGAGATGATTGCGACCGGTGCGGGCAGGTTCGATATCGACCGCTTTGGCGCCGGAGTATTCCGGCCCAGCCCGCGGCAAAGTGATTTGATAATTATTGCCGGCACGGTCACCTTGAAGATGGGTCCCGTGGTTCGCCGCGTTTACGAGCAAATGCCGGAACCAAAGTGGGCTATAGCTATGGGTGCCTGCGCGTCGACTGGTGGACCGTTTGATTCCTACTCAACCATGCAGGGAGTTGATCGCTGCATCCCTGTCGATGTGTACATACCGGGCTGTCCTCCGCGACCTGAAGCTTTGCTCTACGGTTTGATGCGTCTTCAGGACATCATCATGCGCGAGGCGCCCTCCGCTTACATCTTTGAATCCGACGGCACCGTGCATCGTCAACAGGACCTGGAAGACACCCCTGAACTGCCGGCCAATTCCGAGTCGGATCACGTGTCCGCCGCGATTTGATTTATCTTGGGCCACGGACTGCCGTGCCCCCTTCACCCGTTAGACGCTAGTTCACTCGCAATCAGAATCAACGGTAGGGGCACGGTATGCCGTGCCCCTACCCGCATTTAAGCAGCCCTATTCAATAAATGGACAGACAAGAATGTCTGTCCTACCTTTTTAAACGGAAGAAAAGTGAAGCCTTCCCCGTCTAATATTTTGAACAAGACGGAGGGCCGGATGGAGCAGCGCGCGGTAATGGCCGATCCAATCATCGATGAAGGCGTAATCGAAGCCTGCCAGGAAGGCGACCGGGAAGCTTTCCGGCTGCTCTTTGAAGCTTACAAGGACAGGGTGTTTTCGATCGCAGTCTATTCATTCGGTGGCGACGAAGCGGCTGCGAGCGACGTCTCACAGCAAATCTTTTTGAAGTTGATGACGGCGATTGGACAGTTTCGTGGCGATTCCGCTTTCACTACCTGGCTCTATCGACTTGTGGTCAATGCCTGCATGGACGAGCACCGGAAGCGAAGGCGGTTTCTTCCGTTTGGGGAGTCAATGCCGATGAGCAATCCCGAAGAACGACGGCCGCAGGAAAAACGCTTTGCACGACTCGAACTTGCCGATTCGGTTCAGGAAGCGATTCAGGAGTTAACACCTAAACTTCGTAGGCCGATTCTACTTAAGTATGTCGAGGGACTTTCCTACGAAGAGATCGCCGGCGTGTTGGGCTGTTCGAAAGGGACGGTCGCTTCCAGGCTCAACCGTGGCCACCAGAGGCTCGCTCGAAGGTTGTCGCACTTACGCGATGAGGTAATCCAGTAGGCCAGACATTCGCCTCTGTCGCGGTTTGGAGATGGATATGTTTTCAACGCACGTTACAAAAAACTTATCGGCATATTGCCACGGCGAGTTAGCCGCCGAGGAGTCGCGGCAAGTTGCCGAGCATCTGATCGCCTGCAAACGCTGCCGTGGGGATCTCGATGAGATCAAACTTGGCGTGAAACTGGCAGAGCGCCTGCCGCAACTGTCCGCGCCCGATTCGCTTTGGCACGAACTTCAGGCGCGCATGACGGCTGACCTTAATGAAGCCCGTGTTGCGAAACCCAAACGGTCTCCATTCGCATTCACAGTTTGGCGTCCAACATTTGCCGGTGTTGCTGCGGGATTGCTGTTGGCAGTTGGATTGTGGGCAGTTTGGATTTACACGCGAGAGGCGCGACCATTTTGGGAAGTTGCGCGTCTCAATGGAGCGCCAACGATCGGCTTGGCGCCAATCGGACAAACCGGACGACTGGCGGTTGGACAATGGTTGGAGACTGACAATTCTTCGCGCGCGCAAATTGACGTCGGTTCCATTGGATCGGTTGAGATCGATCCCAACACGCGAGTCCGTCTGGTGGAAACAAAAGCAACTGAGCACCGGTTGGAACTAGAACGTGGGCGCATGAGCGCGCACATCTGGGCGCCTCCGCGATTGTTCTTCGTCGATACGCCGTCAGCCGTTGCCGCCGATCTCGGCTGTGCCTACACGCTTGAAGTTGACGACGCGGGCGCGGGACTTTTGCACGTCACCTCAGGTTGGGTTGCGTTGCAGTTAAAGGATCGCGAGTCAATGGTGCCCGCTGGTGCCACCTGCGCTACGCGCCCGGGTATTGGTCCAGGCACTCCATATTTTGACGACGCGTCTCAGTTGTTTCGACAGGCGCTGGCAACGTTTGATTTCGAACCCGAAAGCCAGGACTCGTCGAACACAGCGAGCCTCGATTTGATTCTCAAGGAAGCACGACCGCGCGACACCTTGACGCTATGGCACCTGTTGGAACGTGTCGAGGAAAGCGCCCGCGAGCGCATTTACGATCGAATGGCTGTGCTGACTCCTCCTCCGGATGGCGTCACACGCGAGGGCGTTTTGCAGCTTGATGAGCAGATGCTGCAACAGTGGAAGGACAAACTGGTGAACACGTGGACCAACGAATCAGCATTGCGGAAGACGTGGATCGGTTTGTGGACCCGCGCGCTCGGAAAAGTGCGCGGCTTGGAAGGAAAGAAATAGGGACCAGACGTCAGTCGCCTACACTTAGAA
>JALZOO010000567.1 GCA_030913905.1 Acidobacteriota bacterium | reverse complement strand
GATTCGTCCTTCTGAGGCGGGTCGTATGGGTCTAGTTTGGGTCTGTTCGGGGACTCGTCGGAAAAGCCGGTAGAGCGGCGCCAGGAATCGATGCTTCAAACGTGCGTAGTAGCTCACCAATCGCCAACCCCGCGATCTGGTGATCATTTCAATGCGAGTTTCGCGTTCAGAAATTTCAGCGACTAATGCGGCTCGCTCAACCTTCAGCCAGTTGACATCGTTCCTCAGCTGAGCCAACTCGTCCCTTAACCGATGCAGCGAATCGTTTTGATCGGCCACGACCTGGTTGAGAGCCGCCGCCTGCTGTAGTGACTTCGCCCGGTACAACTCAGGGTGCTTCGCGCTGATCAGCTTCCGAAACTCCTCGGCTGATCCGCTCGAACGAATTTCGGAAATTAGCGAGCCCGGCCTAACTCGGTAGTCGAACGTGACGCGAGGAATGTGGTGAAAGCGCCAACCTCGGGACGCCGCATGAACCCAAAACTCCCAGTCATCCAGCGGACACATTAACGGATCAAATCCGTGGCAATCGATCCACACCTGTTTGCGAAAAACGGCACAGGCATCGATGTAATTGTCATCGAGCAATGCATCCAGATCAAACTCGGCGACCCGTGCGATTCCTGTTCGCTGCCCGAAATCATAACGGTCGCCATAGACAACCCCGATTTCCGGAGCGTCGTTAAGCACTCGAATCGATTCGCTAAGAAATCTTTCCCTAATTCGGTTGTCATCGTCCAGCGGGAGAATGTAACGACCACGGGCCAGACCGATAGCCTTGTTACGGGCCGCCGTCAGACCAGCGTTCTCCTGATCGATTACGAAGTAGCCGCAGCGCTTCAGTAAATCGAGAATCTCGAGAGTCAACGGTTGCCGGGATCCGTCATTGACAATTATCAGCTCACAGCGCGGCGGGGCATGTCGCTCGGCGCTGGCGATGGCTTCCAGCAGGAAGGTCCCCTGTTCATAGCAAGGGGTAACCACCGTGACATCGATCGTTTCCTTATCCGTGGCATCGGGCCTGGATAGTCTGCTTCTAACAGGCCTTGCCTGCCACAGGCCAGCGCCCGAGATGTCCGCCATTTCGTCAAGCTCGGAAAGAAGTCGCGCGCACTCCGGATGCGTGGCGGCGACCAAATCGATCAGGGGGTCCTGGCCCCCGATTGTCTTAAACAAGTGCTCTTGGAATACTTCTTCAAGTCGTGATGCGTGATTGGGGAGGCCAAGCTTGTCGCTCAGCAGATTAACGAACCTGTCGACGTTTTCTTTGAGCGCATTGATGCTCACGAGCAGACACTTATCTGAATGCTCCTGGTAGAAATCGCGCAGCTTTCTGTTGTAGAAGGTCCAAATTCGATATGCATATTCAGGGTTTCTGAGAAACACCTCAGCCTCGAGCCTCTGCATTGAATCCGCGACGTCCCAGGGGAACCGATAGACCAGGACGTAGCGAGCTTCTTCCAACAAGCTATCCCAGAAATCGAGGAACAGTGCGGTTCTCGGATCTTTCCATCCCCACGGCCCCGTTTTATGAGTACGGGCCGCTATCAGGCGTTGTGCCTGATAGCGAAACTCGCTGAATCGGCTGACGTCGAGGCTCTCACTTTCAGTCCAACCCCAGTCGGGATGGCCCGGCTCTTCGGTATCGCACAATTGGGAAAGAACTCGCTGGTGAAAACTAAGAAACTCGGTATCCTCAAAGTAACCCAGCTGGTTGTGCGAGTCGGCGGGCAGTAAATGATCCCCTATGTCAATAGAAAGCGCGGCCAGGAGGGAGGCCATGAGCGAGGTACCCGATCGGTGCATTCCGCTAATGACAACTGTTGGAGGTGTGACCTTCGCAGTCAAGTTGGAAGCTCTTCGCGAAACTTTGGGATTAATTAGAGAAACTATATGGCCTCTATTCTAGCGGCCTGGGTTGCATCCTGTCACTCAGTGGTTCCCTGAAAGGTAAAGGCGTTCTTGCTTGATCATTCTTAATACGACAGGGGCGAGACTTTCGTGGACGCTGGATCGGGACTGCGAATTCTTCCGTTGCTGATGCAACAAATCAGCGTTCCAGCTAAGGACCGATGTGGATGAAAGAGGTTGGTCGCAAAAAGAACGAGGCGGCCAGCTAAAAGCCGACCGCCTCGCGCCTCGCCTGGAAGGCGTCTTAGGGTGCCACCCAAAAACCATCAAAGGTCTGTGAACCGATCAGTTGCCTGGACCGGCCCCAGTGCAGCCTGGGCATAAATTGGTGCCGTTACCCTTGATTGAGTTGTTCGTGAATGTCTCGACTATCCCAGGAGCGGTGACCAGGACACCATTACCGATATTCTGGTCGATTTGGTTCTGCGCGATTTCCACAAGAGGAATACCGGCATTACCCGCATTTCCGGATCGGACACCGGTCCCGTTTCCCGTGATCTGACTTGCCCAGATACGAACGACGGCCACTCCGCTGACGGCATCCGCGAAAACCCCATTGGCAGTATTGAGGGCGAAGATGCAGTTGCGGGCAGTCCCTACTGAATTGGCACCTTTCACGTGAAGACCACTGCCCACGTTTTCTGTGGATCGGGTCCGCTCAATGGTGTACCGGATAGCGGTGGCCTGGGCGTTGGCGATGGAAATACCGTCCCCAGCAAATTTTTTAATAACGCAATCGGTAATGGTCACGTGCGCCTCGACGGCTTGGTTTAGAAGGACGTTGATTCCGTTACCCGTGCCCCTCTGGATGACACAGTCAATCACGTTAAGCGCTTTACCAGCTATGAAGTGGATGCCATTGACGCCGTTTCCTACGGGGCCGGCGCCGTTTATCGAAAGACCGCGAAGCGTAACGATGGAGGTGGTAGGTGCGTTAATAACCACGCCATTCGATGAAGAATTGAGGATTCCAGCCATCGTGCCCGTTCCGTCAATAGTGATCCCTTTCGTGATGGTGACCGCACCGAAGCCGCCTGGATCCAAGGCATCAATCTCGCCGCCATCGGCAGTCTTTGAGATGGCGCCAGCGAAGGTCTTGCAGGGCGCCGTACGGCTGCATGGGTTAGCGTCGTCGCCAACGCCGGACACCCAGGTACGAGTGGCCTGCGCCTGGGCGATGGAGGCAAACGCGAACATGAAGATCGCGATTGTCAGTATATTGATAGTGAGCCGAAACTTGTTCATTTGGAGTCTCCTTTTTCTTTGAAGTTTTGGGTGGCCACCAGTAGAACACGGATCCGTTCCGGCCACTGTTGCGCCGACTGTCCCTGTTGTTAACGAAAAATCTTCATCAATGTCTTGATGAGTGCTGGCAAAATTCACGGTTAAGAAAAATCAACCACAGTTGCGGGCTGTGCCATCAGTGATGGTCCAGGTGGCACTGTCACCGCAATTAACTATTGTCGAAAGAAAACAGCCGTCCTGATCCTCGGCGATGACCTTAACCTGTTGTTGGTCGCAGGCAACGTTGAGACTAAATGACTGGCCGGGCGCAATCGTTGAATTCCCCAGTTGGTTAGCGCCCCAGTCGTTCGCATTGACATGCGACAAATAGACATTGCGAATCTCGCGGTTCGAATTATTCACGATATTAATCGAGGTACTAACCGAGGTCGTTGCCGTGCTTGCACTCGAGAACCCTGCCAGAGCTAACAGGGCAATAGAAAGGATGACAAGCCGGTAAAAATTGCTTTTAGCAAGTGAGTTTTTCATGGTCATATTCCTCTCAAAAAAAGCGTTGTAGTGGAGCGGGCGTCTCAGAGTCGCCCGCTCCGTTTGGTCGTCGCCGGCCGGCAAAAACCCTTACGGGCAAGTGCCGGTAACCGTGTAGTTCGGCCCGCTGTCGACAACCGGCACGCCCAGATTCTTGGGTGCATGAATCGTGACCGTAGCTGTTCCGACGTTCCCATGCGAGTCAGTTACCTTAAAGGTGATGGTGTACACGCGACCGTCGCCATTGTTCGCGCGTTCCGCGCGCACCTGCACCGACTTGCAATCGGCTGCAATTACAATGTCGTTGAAGGTGTCTCCATCACCGGCGCCATTCTCAACCTCGTCACTGGTTACCTTGTCAATAACGACGTCGCTTATGCCAACGCCGCCACAGTTGTCGCTAGCGCCCGTGACAAAGGTCGTAACGTTGAACGTGTGATATGCGTGGTTCGCCGGAAACAGTGACGGAATCAGACCGTTGGTCGTGATTACCGGGTCCTCGTTGTCTTCCACTGTGATTGTCTGTACGCAACTCGACTGGTTATTCGTTGGAGTTGCGTGGTCAGTCGCGGTCCAGGTAATGGTTGTTGTTCCCTCCGGGTAGGGAGCATCCAACGGCAAGTTATCGCTGCGAGTACCGACAATTGTCGGGCTGCTATCACAGTTATCCGTTGCCGTGGCTGTTCCCACGTCGACAAGTGCCGAGCACAGACCGGGATCAGTATTCTGCGTGATATCCGCAGGACATGAAATCACCGGCGGGGTGTTGTCAACGACCGTCACGACTTGTTGGCCCATCGCGGTGTTGCCGCTCCGATCCGTCGCCGTGTAGGTGACCGTGGTGTCTCCGACCGGGAAGAAATTCCCAGCAGGAACGCCTGTGCGGGTGACGGTTACGCCGGGACAGTTGTCACTTGCAGTGGCAGTTCCGAGGGTCGCGTCACTTACAACCGTGCCGCAGCTTGTTGAGTCTGGGCCAGTATAAGCGGTCAAACTTAAAGGGGCGTCGATGGTCGGCGGTACGGCGGGACTCTCAGTCACCGTCACGAGTTGTAGGCGCGTAGTTTGGTTGCCCGCCCCATCTGTCGCTGTGTAGATGATGGTTGTCGTTCCGGTCGGGAAAACGTGGCCCGGCGGCACACCACTGCGCGAGATGGTCACTGAACCGCTGTTGCAAGCGCCGCTATCGGTCGCGGTCGCCTCTCCCAGCTCCTCGATCGTCGCCGTGCATGACGACGTGGTTACGTTAAGGTTGGGCGGAAACGGTGTTTCCGCCGTGTCCACAAACGTAGGCGGTGTCGTGTCGCCAGGGACCGTTACCGTTACGGTTTGCACGCACGAGGCAGATGTGTTGGTGATATTGTCGTATGCCGTCCAGGTTATTTGGGTGGTGCCGCCTGGGAATGGATCTGACAGCGGTCGGCCGTCACTTCGTTGCGACGTCACCTCCACCTCATTGTCGGACGGGTTGGTCGTCGGCGTGCCAGTGGCTACCGTTGCTTCGCAACTTCCCTCCGGAGCCGTGGCGCTTACATTCCCCTGGCAGGAGATAGTCACCGACGGCCTCGCATTAGCTTCTAGAACCGTTATTGTTTGTGAACAACTGGCCTTGCGTCCACCTGCATCGGTAACTGTCCACAGAATTCCAGTGCTTCCGATCGGGTATGGATCTGTGTACAGGTCGTGAACGACGGCTGGAGTAAGTACGTTACCGTTCTCGTCGTAAGTCGCGGGCGTGTCGTCGCTGCGAACACCAGTTACAGTCCCACCGCCCGATGCGTTTATGGTTGGCGTGCCGGGATTCACTAATGCGTCGTCGGCGCCAAATGCAGCCGTGACAGTCATATCAGCCGGACAGGTTATTGTCGGTGGAGCTGTGTCGAGAACAGTAACGGTGAAGGAACAACTCGCGCTTCCCAACTCCGAAGTTGAAACAATAGAGTATGTACCGACAGCAAAGAATGAGCCGGATGCGGTACTGTTACTTACTGCTCCACAGCTTCCGGTACCCGATGCTGCGCCATAAGTGACATGCGCACCAAACTGACCGCCTTCGGTTGTATCCGCAGTTACTGTCACGTTAGCCGGACAATCCAGCGTGCATGTCTCTGAAACTGAACCAGAGACCGTGGCGGTGGCGGTTGAAGAGTTGTTGGCACTATTGGGATCGGGTACCGCGGGGCTTGCCCCGACTATGCTGGCCACGGTCCCGGTGTTTGAAATCACGGTATTTATGGCGGTCCCTGAGGGCACGTCGTATGTGGCCAGGAAAGTAGCCGTCTCGCCGCGAGCCAAAGTCGGAATAGTGCAAACGACGTTGCCAGAATTGGCTCCTACCGCCGGCTTGGCGCAATTGGTCCCCGCCGGAGCTGAAGTTGGAGCAAATTCATAAAATGTTGTGTTGTTGGGGACGGCGTCAGTTATTTCAACCGTGGCCGCGTCGGGCCCCGAATTGTGGACTTCCACCGTAAAGACAACTTGAGATCCGGCCTCGACGCTGCTTGAAATGGTGCCCTTCGAGATCGAGATGTCGGCACTTGGATTTGCCGCATCTATCACCGTGAAGGTACTCACTGCATAAACCGAGCCGCCAGAAGGCTCGTAAAGGATAACTCGCCACTCCCCGAGACTCGAATTAGCTGAAAGCGTAAACGAGTTGGTTGTTGAAGCCGGCAAATCTTGAACCGCGATACCATCGGAATTAGACCAAATGACACGCCATTCTGCCGTGTCGGGGTCGGAGTCGACTGGAAACCCATAGGCTTTTGCGCAAACGGTCAAATCAGTATCTTGCAGGTTGAAGACGTTTTTTGGAGTCGTACAGTTGGAAGCAAAGACTGAAATCGAGGGTGCATCACTTACGGTAAACTCAGGAGGACTTCCGATTATCGAAGACTCGGCGGGAGTTACTCTTCCTATATTTGCTTTCCACAAGCCAGCGTCAGTGGGGCCTGTTGGAAGGGCGAATTGAAAGTACTGGGGGTTCTGCGTGATGGTAGGCCCATCTGTAATTCCGTTGGGTCCGTGCCAATTCACGTAGTAATTATTAGGCACGGTGGTGAGATCCACTCCATCAGTTTTCGCGCAAACTACTTCTCCGAGATTAAAATCACTCTTTGGCGTCGAGCAGTCCGCTGCAAAAATAGCGATCGTTTCACCTACCACCGGCATATTCAACGTAGATGTCCATCCCGGGAGGGGCAATGCTTTCGCAGCGCTCGGATGGCTTCGCTTAGTGTTGTCTTCGGAAAAGGCCCGCAACGTTTCTGATCGTACAGAATAGAATGGTACCGCCACGGCAGCTACCGCGATCATGAAAGCGCTGATTAGGACCAATGCACGGACGCAGACGTGGGTAACGTGGGGGCGGTGGTTTCGGCTTGTCATTGCTTCTCTCCTTTGGCTCTCGATCCGAAGATGCTAAGGGTGCTCGGGCTTTCGCCCGGAAAAGATACTAAGTGAGCGCTCGGTCAAGGGTTCAAGTTTACTGCGGTTGCGAAGTTCTAATGAATTTGAAGTGCCGGGCCAATGAACGGGAGTGCCGGCTCCTCACCTTGCAGACAAGACTGCTGGGCAAGTCCTTCTGGGCTCTGATTAGAGGAGGGGTTAATACATTATTCTTATTCTCGTGTCAATAATATTTATTTTATATGTCATTGAAGTTATTAATGTTCCCTATAAATCGAACTAATTCATGCTTGCTTTCTTGCATGAATCCGCTCAACCCCGTTGTAGTATGACGAGATGAATCCCTGGCGATTCCAATCGCGTGGATTGGATTCCAACACCCTGAAAAAACTCTTCGGTGGGACCTTAAACCGTTGAGATTACTTCGTGTCTTCTTGACTGAACCTGGCCGCGTGGCTAGTCTTTGTGCCCTTAAATGATGGCGTGCCTTTCGGCGGATAGTAGTAGAAGAATCAAACGAGAAATCACATGACAGAGAAGTCCTAATGACCAGAATTAGTGTCATCATTCCCACTTACGACCGTCCTGATGTGCTTCCTGGCGCGGTTGAAAGCGCACGAGCGGCGGGAACCGATGTCGAGATAATCGTTGTCGATGATGCTTCAATCGACGACACCCGTGAGGTCTGCCGAGGGCTCAAGGACATTAAATATGTCCGTCTGGAACGAAATCAGGGTGTCGCCGGCGCGCGCAATGTTGGCATCCTCGCAAGTACCGGCAAGTATGTGGCCTTTCTGGACGACGATGATCTGCGCTTGCCCGGCTCGCTCGACCTGCAGGCCGACGCGTTGGAAGCAAATCCGGAATCCGGGTTCGTGTGCGGTGCCATGGTAATGGCTGATCAGGACTACCAAACCACGGGTGAGGTCTTTCTTCCGGGCCAAGCCTCAGGTGACGTCTTTTGGGAACTCCTCGAACTGGATTTCCCAGTGATGCCGCTGTCGACTTTGATTCGCAAAGAGTGCCTTCTGCGAGTTGGTTTACTAAATCAACATCTTGGCGGAATCGACGACTGGGACATTTTTGTGCGCATCGCCGAACTCTATCCCGTCCTGATAATCGATCAACCTGTTGGCTTGTATCGGCGGCCAACACCTTCGTCGCGTCAGGGATCGTCGGCGCAGTCCGCCCAACTGCTTCGGGCCGCGCGCCATCAGTTGCACCTTCTAAAACTGCCGCGGGCATTGGCTGCGACTTCCACTCGGCGCCGAATTACCCGCCGGAGAACCATCAACCGGATTGCCGACACGCTTCTTTGGAGCGCCGCCCGGCGACTTCCTGAAGGCGAGTTCGGTTTTGCTTTGCGCAACACGCTGGCAGCGTTGCACCTTAATCCTCTGCGCGCTGTGCGGCCTCGCGCATACCGGAAGCTCGCGTCACATCTGATCGGATTCACCAAGCCGCAGAGAGCATGATGCGAACTCAGAACGCAAGGGCCAGCATCATTATCACGACACACGACCGGCCGCACCTGCTTGCGCGTGCAGTCGAGAGCGCTCGTGCGTCAGGCAATAATGTTGAGATTGTCGTAGTTGATGATGCGTCTTCAGATGAAACTGCCGAGGTCTGCCAAAGTCTTTCGGGCATCAACTATGTTCGCGTGGAGCGCAATCAAGGCGTAGCCGGCGCCCGCAACGTTGGCCTGGTCGCGAGCAGCGGAGAGTACGTCAGTTTTCTTGATGACGACGACACCCGGATGGCTGATTCTGTAGACAGGCAGATCGATATCCTGGAGACCGACCCGCAGGCGGGAATGATTTACGGCCAGGCTATCTATGGAGATCAGGAAGGCAATCCTACCGATCGCTTGTATCCGGTCGGTTGTCCGAAAGGCGATCTCTTTTGGAAGCTTCTGTGTCGTAATTTCATTCCGTGCGGAAGCGCTGTCTTTCGACGTTCATGCCTTTCCCGGGTGGGCTTGCTCGATGATGCAATCCCAGGATTGGATGACTGGGATTTGTGGGTACGTATTGCAGAGATACATCCTGTTCTTGCGGTGGAGTTACCGGTAATGACATGGCGGCGATCTGCGCCGGGTTCCGGACAGGGCACGTCGAGGGCAGCACAGATCGTATCGCTCAGTGTCCGGCAGTTTCCGAAGTGGATGAAACTTCCAAGAGCGCGTGACGCTTCGCGCAAGGCAAGACGCAACCTCTGGCACGGCTTCTCGGAAAACATGGCTGAGCATTTGCTTTGGGAATCGGCGCGTGCTCTTCGTTGCGGCCAAATAGGCGAAGCGCTGAAGAGTTTGATGACGTTGCCGCGGCTTCATCCATTGACGATGATGGACATCGCAAAGCATCGCGTCTTTCCGAATTCCACGAAAGAAACGCGCGGGGCCTTTGGCCTGGCGTAGCAGAAAATCCTGACCCCGTCTGAATCTGACAAGCGTTAGGTATGATGGTAAGATACGGCACTCATGCGGATCATTCTTTGTAAAGGCCAAATATATGGGCCCATTAGCGGTTCAGACGAAACCCTGGTCACTTACGCCTCGCAATTACAGAAGGCGGGACATGATGTTTCAGTCCTCCTCATGTATCTTCACGCCGATGAGGACCAATACTACCAACGCCTGCTTGAGGCTGGCGTTCCTGTCTCATGGATAGCATCGAACCTGGCCCACACGTCTATGGGCGCCGGTCGCAAGCTCGCCTACAAGATGTTTAATACTTTTCCGGCTTCGCAACGGTTCATTCGGCAGAGGGCCTTGCGGGTTGTGACCGGATTGGCAAGACGGCATTACCGGCGTTGCCGCGGATTTATTGAGAGTCAGAAGCCCGATGTGATCCATGTGATGACCCCGGATCCCAGCGCCATGATAATGATCCAGGCCGGCCACGAAGCCGGCGTTCCGATAATCTATCAGGAACTCGGCATTCCTTATCATCCGCCTGACTTCGAATCCTATTACGAGCAATTCACCTCAGTGCTCCCTCTCTGCACGGAGATCGCTGCCCTTTCTCCTAAATTGGTTGAACACTGTCGCGAGAAGTTGCCGGACCCCAGAGCACTTTCAATTCTTCCCATCATGTCGGACGAATTTGTGAATGGCCGCAAGCCCCAGCATCCGGCGGCGGGAAAGATCACTTTCGGTTTTGCGGCGCGGATGGAGGAATTGAAAGGCCCGATGGTTCTGATGGAGGCGTTCGCCGTTGCATACCAGCAATGCAAAAACATATGTTTGAACATCGCCGGCGACGGCTCGCAGCGCCAGAAAATTGCCACGCGCGCAAAAGCTTTGGACGTTGCCAGTCGTTATCGCTATCACGGCGTGTACACACACCCCGAACAGTGTCGCTCGTTCATGGAAAGCCTGGACGTCTTCGTAATGCCGTCTTTCAGTGAGGGCACTCCGAACAGCGTTGTCGAAGCCATGGCTTGCGGCAAACCGATCATCGCGTCAGATGTGGGGGGCATTCCCGACATGATAGGCGATGACTCAGGCATCCTCGTGCCCGCCGGAGATATGGGCGCGCTGGCGGCCGCGATGCTGAGACTGGCCCAGGACGATGACCTGCGCCGGGCCATGGGCGCGGCAGCAAAAGAGCGATACCAAAAACTGTTCTCACCGCAAGTCGTGGTCCCCTTAATGATCGAAACCTATCGCCGAGTAACGCAGAACGGACATCACGTCCCAGAGCCCGTCTCTGCCAATGGACACTTCCATCCCTGGAGCCACGTCTCCAGTTAGTATTCGCCAACGTACAGTTACCGGGCTCGACTTAATAACGGTCAAGCGAAAGCGCGAATGGCTTTCATAACCGATTCATATGTTGTCCATCCGATTTTCTTTCCCGGCGGCGACTTTGGCAAACTGGCCATCAATGTGCCGTCAACGATCTGGCAATGACAAACTCTTCATCAACATTGCAGTTGCCGGGAATTTGTTAGGCTGGATACCGGCGAGCGCGCAGCCTACGGACCAATTTGCTTTTAGACACCCTTAAATGGACGCATCATTAACATCAGCTGGTGTCTTGGCTTTACTCGGTCTGGGATTGATCTTTGGTCTTAAGCATGCGACCGAAGTTGATCACGTCGTGGCGGTTTCGACCATTGTTAGCCAAAATCGCAACTTACTGCAGTCCGCGCTGGTGGGCGCTTTGTGGGGCGCCGGGCACACGGCGTCGCTGCTGGTTACCGGCGCAATTGTCCTGTCGCTTCGAGTTGCGATTCCTGAAAGAATCAGCGACTGGCTGGAGTATTGTGTCGCGCTGATGATTCTTGGGTTGGGCGTCAGCGCCATGTGGCGAGCCTTGCGAAAGGGACGTGAGGTTCACGTGC
The DNA here is from genome assembly GCA_030913905.1 of Acidobacteriota bacterium. Lineage (GTDB taxonomy): Bacteria > Acidobacteriota > Blastocatellia > Pyrinomonadales > Pyrinomonadaceae > PSRF01. Next base: position 789 of record JALZOO010000567.1, on the reverse strand, counting down.
ATAAGCACAACCATGACGGCGTGTCGCACGTGCACATCCATTTTCACGAGAGAACAACACGACACGGTCATGGCCAGTCGTCAACCCACACGCATGCTATCTCGTCCGTCGGTATCAAGCCGTTGCTGGTTGGAACCATGCACGGGCTCGCCGGATCAGGAGCCATAACACTTGTCATCTTGACTCAAATAAAATCAGCCTGGTTGGGACTGCTTTATCTCGCAATCTTCGGGCTTGGCTCAATCGCCGGCATGCTGCTGATGTCAGGCTTAATCGGATTGCCTTTTGCTTTGACCACACGAAACCTGTCAGGACTCCATCATCGCCTACAAACTGCTGCGGCTGGACTGAGCATCGCGTTTGGATTGTGGTATGCGTATCAGACCGGTCTTGCCTCACAGCTCTTTTAACCGCGCATTAGCTCACAGCGCTCCTGATCGAATGCATTAGGCTTTGTTGATTAAAAGTCGCATCCAGCTGAGAGGCGATGGCGCGGAGCTGCCGAGTTGTGAACTGGATTTTAGGGGTTGGGATGATTGGTGGAGCAGAGGAGGGTCGAACTCCTGGCCTCCGCATTGCGAATCGGACTCTCGGCAAGAACGTAAGTAATTGCCTTTTCTAAAGTTGCAGCCACCAAGAGTTTTCTAAGGGTTTTCCGGTTCTTTCCAATTCCTTACCTTTGCGTACCGGTCGCGTGCAGTTGTTTTTGTCCACGTATTGGCCACTTGCAATTTGCCTTATCTATTGGGCCAACTCCTTCTCAGCGGGCCAGCTAAACTAATCGAAGAT
>JALZOO010000550.1 GCA_030913905.1 Acidobacteriota bacterium | reverse complement strand
GTGGGCGTGTCGAGCAAAGTCGTCCCCACGCTCTCAGGGGTTGACGTGCGACGCGCAAACTCGCTCTGGCCGACTTTCTTGTTATTGAATCTCGGCAACCTGACCAGAGTCTCCAGTCAAATCGCTACTGACTTTTTCCCATCGGCTTATTCGGTGATGGGTTTCTCGGGCTTTATCGAGGTTGTAGGCCTGACGTTATGGGGTTATGAGTTATTTGCGAACATGCGGGCAGGGAAGAAACTTGAACGAGCGACTTCAATTGTCGATGGAAACGGCAATGGGAGATTTCGATTAACGCCACAAACGAAGGTCGCTGACGTGCTGGCACATTACCCGCAATCCCTTCAGATATTCCTGCGTCATGGTTTTGGCCCGCTAGCCAATCCGGTGTTGCGAAAGACCATGGCGCGCGTGGTCACAGTTGAGCAAGCTTGCCGACGCGAAGGCGTGGATCTGGCTGAATTAATCGCTGCACTTCGGAATGTCGAGACTTCGGACCGGCCAGCAACCTCAGAAGTCGTCGTTCCGATCACCCGGATCGCAACTTAGCGTTATTCGGGCACATACGGAGCACGTGTTTGAGCGCTAGATTTCCGGAGGCTAAATTTCGTTGCGGCCACTACGGATCGTAGAGGCCGCAACGAATCCCGGCAGTGATAGGGATCCTCACGAGAGCGCGCTCGGAAGGGTCGTCACTTTAGCATTTTAGATCCCTCGCCGGTATAGAGACCACTATTCCGGCTCTCGTCGGGAAAGCAGGAATCCATGATAAACGGCCGTGCTGCCGGTCCCAACGACGTAATACCCGACGATATCGCCCGTCGCACTTATGCTAAATGGGAACGTCTGCGTTGCCCCCGGCACATCGAAGGACTCAAACGAACCATCTTCCACTACAAAACCATGGAATATCGCAGCAGTTGGCAAGCGATATCTGCCAACAATCATTCCGGTTGGGCTGATGTCCGTAGCCAGAGTGGCAAACGCCCCCGGAAACTGGAACCACGTCATCACCCCGTTGCGGATGAGATAGCTCCACTCTGCGCGACCACTCGGTGTACCGGAAATGGTACCGAAGTAATAGCCAACTACATCTCCCGCGGGGTTTACACCGAGATTCATGCTGCGAACCATGGTTTGGTTCGTAACACCCGCAGTATCCAGGGTAAAGCCGTACATCTTGGTGACATCTATGGCCCCTGCTGCATTCAGGTTGGCGTGGTTGCAACCGACAATCACGCCTTCAGGGCTGATTTTAAAGGGCATGGTATTTTGCTGGCCCGGGATATCGACGGGATAGAAGTTGCCGTCTCTCAGCAAAAACCCGTGGACGGTGTTGGTGACACCATCGAACGATCCGTACTGGCCCACGATATCGCCCCGCGGATTAATGCCATACCCTTCTGTCCAGGTAGAACCCGGCCAGTCAAACGAGGTGAAGTTTCCATTCCTCAGTGCAAAGCCGTGCTCGTGACCCAGAGTATCGAAGTATGAGCCGACGATGTCCCCGGCGGGATTGATCCCGAACAAAAGGGTGTGTGTGGCGCCTGGATAATTAATCGTGGTGAAAATTGCGGGCTTGGCGACCACAATTGAGGTGAATGCAAACAAGCAGATAACTAGCGCAAAGACCCAGGACCTCTTTGAAGTAAACATAAAATTCCTCCTATGGGTGATGAGGACGTTCCTGGAACTGTTCATTGGGGAATGTCCTTTTTCTGGTTTTGGGGCGAACACCATGTCTGCCCTCACCCCATAAAGCGACAAATCAGTGCGAAAGGGCTCACAGATTGAGATTCTTATAGGAGGTCATCTTGGAAAAGGTGGTAGACTTTCGCGCGCCATGGTAATCAAACGGAGTTCTTCGGATGACAAGCCCCTCGCCACCTGAAGTGACCCAACTGCTCTCAGATTGGAGCCACGGCAATCAAGAAGCGCTCGATGAGTTAATGCCGCTCGTTTATGACGAGCTACGCCGTTTGGCTCATCATTACTTGAGTCGAGAGCGCGCAGGTCACACTCTTCAAACTACAGCTTTAGTCAATGAGGCATATCTCCGGCTCATAGGTCGCCAGAAAATGCACTGGCAGAACCGCGCGCATTTTTTCGCTATCTCCGCGCAATTGATGCGTCGTATTCTGGTCGATCACGCACGCGCCCACACTCGCGCCAAGCGCGGAGGCGGCGCACACATGATCACCTTGGATGAAGGGGCGGTTGTCTCTCGGGAGCGAGCGGCGGAGGTGATTGCGCTCGACGATGCGCTGAACAGATTAGCCGCCCTTGATCTCCGGCAAAGCCGGATCGTTGAACTCAGATTCTTTGGCGGGCTTGCCGTTGAAGATACGGCTGAAGTTCTGGGGCTCTCACCCGCCACGATCAAACGCGAGTGGCGGACAGCTAAAGCCTGGCTCTACCACGAACTCAGCAAAAGGTAAGCGTCATGACCCCCGAACGCTGGCAACAGGTCAAAGCCGTACTCGACGCTGCTTTGGAGCGTGGACCTCAAGAGCGGGCGGCTTTCATCAGTAAGGCTTGCGAGGGCGATGAGCCGCTGCGCAAAGAACTGGAGTCTCTAATCGTCTCGCATGAGCAAGCGGGCAGTTTCATCGAAGAGCCTGCGGTTGAATCACTGGCGGAAATAATCACGGATAAAGGTGAGTCGCTCGTAAACCGCGCGCTGGGCTGCTACCAGGTTCAGGCCCTCCTGGGAGCGGGCGGCATGGGCGAAGTCTATTTGGCCGAAGACACGCGGCTGGGCCGGCGGATCGCCCTCAAGCTGCTCCCCGCGCACTTGTCCGGTGATAAAGATCGGCTGCGCCGCTTTCAGCAGGAGGCGCGCGCCGCATCGAGTCTGAACCACCCGAACATCCTGACCATCTACGAGGTCGGAGAAGCCAACGATAGACCCTTCATCGCGACCGAATTCATCGAAGGCGAGACGCTGCGCCGGCGCATGACGGAAGGGCGACTGGAGTTGAGTGAGGCGCTGGATATTTCCCGACAGGTCGCTTCGGCGCTCTCGGCGGCGCACGCCGCCGGCATCGTGCATCGCGACATCAAGCCAGAGAACATCATGATTCGCCGCGATGGCTTCGTGAAAGTGCTGGATTTTGGTCTGGTGAAGCTGACGGAGAAGCGAGCCACTGATTTAGAATCCTCAACGCTCGTCAACACTGATGCCGGCGTAGTGATGGGGACGGCTCGTTACATGTCGCCGGAGCAGGCGCGAGGTCTCGGGGTTGATGGCCGCACCGACATTTGGAGCCTGGGTGTCGTGCTCTACGAACTGGTCACCGGACAGGCGCCCTTCGAGGGTGGCACGCCCAGCGATGTCCTCTCGCTGATACTGCAAAGAGAGCC
>JALZOO010000524.1 GCA_030913905.1 Acidobacteriota bacterium | reverse complement strand
GAATACAGTTGGTTTGGTCACATCAAGCAAGGCAGTTCGCGCGTCAAGGTGGGCCAGAGAGTAAAGCAGGGCCAGATTATCGCTGCGATGGGCGCGTCCGGTTCGTCATTGTTTCCGCACCTGCATTACGAGCTGCGCAACGGCGGCGGCGCAAGAGAGGTCGAGGGCTTGCCTTCATATTTCTCAAACTTCCGCCGCATCCTTGGCTCGCGCTCCGTGAATGTAAGAAGAGGCGCAGTCAACACGGGCGACATTGTGGACTGGCAGTCAACGAGCCGCGTAGCGGCGGAATGAAAGTAGCCCCGGGTGAGTGAATTCCGATGTATCGGGATGAGCGCAGCCGGGGGATCAGCGGGGCCTAACGAATTGACTCTTTTTCAGATTTTCTATACTTTCTGCCCGCCCAAAGATATCTACGACAGAAACGGCCCCGCAGCCCAACCCTAAACCCCAGATATGGAAAGGAAAAAAATGAAGTCCAAACACATTCTCGTCGGCTCGCTGATAGTCTCTATTCTCCTGCTTTGCATTTCCGTTGTTGCTCAGGTTAGCCGTCCCTACCGGAACGGTTCAGTGTGGAGCATCGGTTTCATCAGAATGAAGCCGGGCATGGAGTCGGCGTACCTGAACTACATCGCCACCGATTGGAAGCGCGAACAGGAAGAGTTGAAGAAGGACAGACAAAGTCTTTCTTACAAGGTATTGCGAACCGAAGGTCACAACCCGGGCGACTTCAACTTGATGTTGATGACCGAATACAAAGACCTGGCGACGATGGAAGCCAACGTTGCTAAAGAGGACGCCCTGGTCCAACGTGTCATCGGCAACGACGAGAAACAAAGACAAGGCTACCGGGAACGTCTCGAAATTCGTGAGGTCCTGGCCGAAAGGCTCGCCAGAGAGATTGTCCTCGAACCCAGACGATAATTGTTCTCGCTGGGGAACGCCGCCCGGGGATCAGCGGGCCCTAATCATCTTAAGCCCGCTTTAGTGGGCGACAGATTCCGGGTAGTGCTCGGAGCACTACCCAAATTCCGAGCCCGCAACCCAGCCTCGTCTAAGCAATTAAGTGTCAGTTGTTTCACTTCCCTTTGAAAGGATTCAACCATGAGAAAGACCCTCCCCCTTTTCGTTGTCACACTTTTAGCAGTGGCAAGTCTCTCGACTAGTGTGACCGCCCAGTCAAAGTCCAAACCCATGAGCTCCGACCAGATGATCATTAATAATTCGCGAGCCACGTGGGAGGCTTACAAGAGTAGAAACGTCGCGGCAATGAAAGCACTGACCGCGAAGGAATACGCCTCCAATGCGGTGACGGGTCCCTCCACCCTCCAACAGGACATCGACACCATCGACAAGCTCACCATCGAGGCTTACACCATCGATGAGCCGAAGGTTACGTGGGTGACGAAGGATGTGGCTATCCTTCGCTACAAAGCCAACCTGAAAGGCTCGTACGATGGAAAACCGTTTGGACCCGCATATGCCACCGAGGTGTGGGTGAAACGCGGAGGCAAGTGGCAGATCGTTTCTTACCAGGAAACGGCGGTCAACTAGTCTCACGGCGGGTGTCGCCTGGCTTATCCCCCAAGTTCAGCTCTTTGGAGTGCGGCGGCCTGGCGCCGCTTTGTCCGCATTAAACTAGCCCGCGCCGGCTTCGCCGCCGGATGTGAGGCGGTGGCTCCCCTCTTCCTTAAGAAATCCAGCGCTAGAAGGGCCGCGAATCGCTGGGAACGGCTTCGCCGCCGGATGTGAGGCGGGGCTCTGCCCCGCCGTAACGCTCATTCATGTTTTCGGGGCTCCGCCCCTGGTTTGGCCTTCGGCCCTTTATCAACTCGGAAGGGCAGAGCCCAAACCAAGGGCACAGCCCACCTGAAGTTCCAGCTTACGGCGGGGCAGAGCCCCGCCTCACATCCAGCGGCGAAGCCGTGGCCGTCGAGGTGTTCCGATGATGATAGTTGGTGGTCCTAATCGCCCTGCGCCTGTGAGTCCGCGAAGCGGACGGAAGCGTAAAGCCTGGGGTGTAGCGCAGCGGAACCCCAGGAACACGT
>JALZOO010000512.1 GCA_030913905.1 Acidobacteriota bacterium | reverse complement strand
GGCGTAATGTGGCGCGCCAGCCTGATGAGTTTGCGGGTGCTCGATAATACAGGCACTGGCGACATCGCGAATGCGGTTGAAGCGATCGATTATGCGGTGAGCCACGGCGCGCAGGTTATCAACCTTTCGTGGGGCACAACCGGTGAATCGCAGGCGCTTAAGTATGCAATTGAACGAGCGATGCGCCGCGGCGTGGTGGTTGTCTGTTCCGCCGGCAATAGCAGTCAGAATGTAGACTCCGCTCCTTACTACCCGGCGTCGTTTGGTTCGCGCGATTTGGTAACAGTGGCGGGAACCGATAACTTCGATCAGCTTGCGTCATGGTCAAACTGGGGACGGAGAAATGTTTCCGTAGCTGCGCCCGGAACAAACATTCTCACCACCAGGATGGGCGGAGGTTACTGGAGCGTCAGTGGCACATCGGCCGCCGCGCCCCTTGTTGCGGGCGTAGCCGGACTGATCAAGTCGCTTCGCCCACAACTGAATACTCACAACGTGGTCAAGGCTATAACGGATCAAGCACGTCAAGTCGCTTCATTGTCCAGCAAGGTGGTGGCAGGTGGAGTAATTAACGCTGCGGCGGCGCTCGACACCATTCATGGCTCGGGTAACGCGGTCACACCCGTGCGGCCGCCGACACCAGGGTACGGCAGCGGTGGCACCGGACCAGGCGGAACCTTTTCGACCACGCCGCCACCGCGAACAACCAGCGGACCGGGCTTGAATCTTCCCAATCTGGATCAAATCCGTAGAACGCCAACAACACAGCCACGTACACAAGCGCCGATTCAATCCAATAGTGTCTGTGCTGATTGTGATCCGCTTAACGGCGGCGGCGGTGGTAGTTATTACCCGAGCGGCGATCCCAATTTCGGCACGGCGCGAGAACGTCCAGGAAATGAGACCGGACAGCCGGGCGTCGATCTCGGCTCGCGCAACTTCAATTGGAGTATGCCACTGGTCACTCTTGCTGGACGCGCCGGCCTTGATCTGAATTTGTCGCTTTACTACAACTCGCTCGTCTGGACAAAGGATGGAAATTTCATCAAGTACAACGCCGACCTCGGTTCTCCTGCTCCCGGCTTCCGCGTAGGCCTCCCAACCTTGCAGCAGCGTTTCTACAACTCGCAGACGGGAATCTATGCCTACATGATGGTGACGCCATCGGGCGGTCGAATTGAGCTGCGACAGGTGGGCACGTCTAATATCTACGAATCGCAGGATGGCAGCTACACGCAGTTGGATGTAAGCAACCCCAACGCTCCGCTGGTCCGCACCTCTGACGGCACTCAATTAAGCTTTATCCCGGCCGGTATCAACAGCGAATATCGCTGCACACAGATCAAAGACCGCAACGGCAACTACATCTCAGCGACTTACGACGCGAACAATGGCCACTTGCTCACCGTCACCGATACGCTGGGCCGGACCATCACCTTTGTTCATGACGCCATCGGCAACCTCGTGGCAATCCGGCAGATGTGGGGCAGCACTGCGCATGACTGGGCCACGTTTATCTACGGCGATGTTTATGTCGCTCCAAGCTTCGGCGGTGGCCTACTGGTAAATGGGCCGAATAACAATCTCGTAGCCGTGTTAACTCGAGTCGACCTTCACGACGGATCTTCTTTCAGGTTCGACTACAACGCAGCCTTCGGACAGGTCAAGCAGGTCAATCATCATGCTGCGGACGGCCACCTGCTGTCATACGTCTCCTACAACCTGGACACGAGCGCCGGCCAAACTGACTGCCCTCGCTTCACCGAGCGACGCGATTGGGGCGAGTTTGGCGTGATGAACCAGAGCGCGGAAGTATTGACGACCTACAGCGTGGCCGGGGACGGCTCCTGGAGCCAGCAGACGGCGCCCGACGGCACCATTTCGAAAGAATTCTTTGCCACCACGGGGTGGCAAACCGGGCTCTCGACCAGCAGCGAAATCTGGTCCGCAGGAGTGAAGAAAAAATGGACCACAATCTCCTGGACGCAGGACGATGAGAATCTTCTCTATCAAAAGAACCCGCGCGTCACCGAGACTAACATCTATGACGCCGAAGGCAATCGCAGGCGGGTGGCGATCAGCTACTACCCAGTGTCGTCCTTTAGCTTGCCGAGCGACGTCTACGAATACGCCGCTGATGGCGCTACGCTACTGCGGCGCAGTCACATTGATTACAACCTCAACCCGATTTACATTGATCGGCGCATTATCGGTTTGGTGTTTGGGCAGTATGTTTATGACGGCGGCGGCGCGCTGCAATCAAAACAGCTTTATCATCGTGACTGGGACTCGGGTTGGCTGGTAGAGCAATCGGGAGCCGCGCAACATGATGATGGGAACTACGGCGTGGGCTTCGTCAACGGGCGTGCCAACCTGGTCCTGGTTGAGCGGTACGATGTGCAGTATCCGGATGATCAAACACGCGTTCTGAGCGTCAAGACCGGCTATAACACCACAGGCTCCGTGATCTTTAGTGGAGATGGCCGCTGGCACCGCACAGACATCAGCTACACTGACGCGTTCTCAGATGGCATAAATCGCAACACGTTTGCGTTCCCCACCACCGTAACCGACCCGGACGGAAAGCCCTCCA
>JALZOO010000488.1 GCA_030913905.1 Acidobacteriota bacterium | reverse complement strand
GTCTTGATGTCGGCGCTTCAACGGGAGGCTTCACGGATTGCCTGCTTCAGAACGGCGCCCGCCATGTCGTAGCCCTGGACGTCGGCCATAATCAGATCGACTGGAAACTGCGAACCGATTCGCGCGTGGAAGTCAGAGAGGGAATCAATGCGCGTTACCTCCAACCCGACGACTTTGCGACGAAGTTTGATCTGATCGTGATGGATGTCTCCTTCATCTCCGCAACTAAAATCATGCCTGCGTTGGTTCCCTTGCTGACGGACAATGGCCGCCTGATAACTCTTATCAAACCACAGTTTGAGGTAGGGCGTGCCGAAGTTGGGAAGGGAGGAATCGTTCGCGATTCCGAGAAACATGCGCGCGTGATCGAAGAGGTGAACGCCGCAGCAATGGAACTTGGGTTACAAGCGACAAAAGTAATCGAATCTCCGATTCAGGGTGCTGACGGTAATATCGAGTTCCTTGCGCTCTATGAGAAGGTTGCGCCCGCTACTTCGTATATTGCCCCTTAGCGGGCTTGCAGTTACCATGGCGACCGTTTCTTAAACATCATTTGCGCCCTGCACAACGGGCTACTGCAACAGTACGATGACGAGCACTCCAATCAAGCGTATTGGCATCGTTCTCAAGCCGCATCAGCCAGACGCGTTGAAGACTATCTGTGAGTTGGTTGCCTGGCTCGCAGAGCGAGGAATTTCGCTGGTCGGTGATGCTGAAATTGAACGCCAGCGCGTAGAACAACAGACCGGCTGTGCGATTGAGGAGGTGCCCGGCGAGAAGCTGGCCGCCAGTGTGGATCTGATTCTGGTGCTCGGCGGCGACGGCACCATGATCGCCACTGCCCGTTTGATGGGCGATACAGAAGTGCCGGTGTTGGGCGTGAATTATGGCGGGTTAGGCTATCTCGCTGAATTCCGCATCGAAGAACTCTACACGGCGCTCGAATCAATTCTTTCCGGCAATTACCGGCTCGACAAACGGGTCATGCTTTCAGTCGAGCTGTGGCGCGGAAAAGAATGCGTAACGCGAAACCGCGTGCTCAACGACGTCGTCATCAACAAATCCGCACTGGCGCGCATCATCGAAATTGAAGCATATCTGAACCACCAGTTTGTTAATTCATTCCGGGCTGACGGTCTGATTGTTTCCACGCCCACCGGTTCTACTGCCTACAATCTCTCGGCAGGCGGCCCAGTAATCTTTCCTTCAATGAATGCTGTAGTTATCACGCCTATCTGTCCGTTCACGCTTTCAAACCGGCCGATCGTGGTTCCAGACGACGCGACGATTGAGTTGTGCCTGAAAACTGAGCAGGAGGATGTGGCATTAACACTTGACGGACAGGTGGGATTTCCGTTGAACGTCGAAGATCGAGTTGTAATCTTCAAGAGCAAAACTAAATTCAATATCGTGCAGCCCACTAACAGAAATTATTTTGAAGTGCTGCGCGACAAACTACGCTGGGGAAGATGAAGCGTTCGAGGCTGGACAAACTATGCCAAAAGAAAACGACGAAAAGTTAACCCGGCCCAGGATCGAGGCCGACGCTTTTGAGCGGGAAGTCACGACAGATTTGGACGAGGAGACGCCGGATAAACCCAAGGGCTGGCCGCTTCATACCCGAATTTTGTTAGGCCTTGCGATAGGCGCGATCGCCGGAGTCGTAGTCAACAAAATCTTTGGCAATGCCCACCCTCGTGTCGAATGGGTCGTCAGCCGGATCACCGAACCAGTGGGAACGATGTTTCTGCGTTTGTTGTTAATGATTGTCGTACCGCTGGTCTTTTCTTCCCTGGTCGTAGGCGTCGCGGGCATCGGCGATATACGCAAACTCGGTCGCGTAGGTCTGAAGACCCTTGCGTACACAATCATCATTTCGGCGATCTCCGTGGCTATCGGTCTCACGCTGGCGAATACCATCCAGCCTGGCAAACGAGTCGATCCGGCCACTGCCAGCGCTCTGCAACAACGTTACAGCTCAGACGCGACTAAGCGTGTTGAAGACGCGAAGAAGGCGGAGACCAATAAAGACTCTGCCCTGATGACGGTTGTCAAAACTCTCATTCCCTCGAATCCAATCGCCTCCATTGCCGGCATTAAGCCGGGCGCAGAAACACAAACTGACACTCCCGACATGCTGCACCTGATGTTCTTCTCGGTGCTGCTTGGGGTTGCCGCGACCTTGATACCCATTTCGGTCTCCGGTCCATTGCTGCGCGGGCTGGATGCGCTTTTTGAGATCTGCGCCAAGATTATCGACATCATCATGAAGCTCGCGCCGTTTGCGGTTGCGTGTCTGCTTTTTAACAATACGGCGCGGTTTGGACTCGATCTATTGCAAGCCCTGGGTTGGTTTGTAATAACGGTTTTGCTCGGGCTGACGCTGCACATGTTTGGGGTCTTCTCGCTTTCGGTTTATTTCCTCTCGCGGATCTCGCCGCTCGAGTTCTTCCGGCGTATCAAGACGGTCATCCTAACTGCATTCTCAACTTCATCGTCAAACGCCACACTTCCCACTGCGCTGCGAGTTTCTGAAGAAAATCTGGGAGTACCGCAGGAGATCAACAGTTTCGTTCTCACGGTTGGGGCAACCGCGAATCAAAACGGCACGGCTTTATATGAAGGCGTGACAGTTTTGTTTCTGGCGCAGCTCGCGGGCGTGGATCTAACGTTTGCCCAGCAGTTGATGGTGGTCTACCTGGCGATTCTGGGTGGCATTGGAACGGCGGGAGTGCCTTCGGGTTCGATTCCCTTCATCATCGGCGTGCTGCTGACGATCAATATCGATCCCGCTTTGATAGCGATTATTTTGGGTGTCGATAGAATTCTTGACATGTGTCGCACAACGCTTAACGTGACCGGCGACCTGACAGCGGCAACCTACGTGGCGCGTTCCGAAGGCTATGAATTATTGAAGCCCCACGACCCGGCGATTGTGCATGCCGGCGTGGCAACGTCGAGAAGTTGAGAACAGTTTGTTGATAATCCCGAGATGGACTGAGCACAGGTTCCATATAACAGTTTCGCTTCTCAGTTCAGGAAGGTTGGGAATCTAAGCATGGTTTTTCCACTGTATGACGACAACGCCGATCGGACCACCACTCCAATCGTTAACTACATCCTGATTGCTATCAATATCCTGGTCTTTGTTTTTCTACAGCAATTAGGCACGAACGATAGGTTTACGTATGCCTTCTCCACCGTGCCTGAGGAGATCGTTACCGGGCGGGACATCAGAACGCCGGATCGGGTTGTCGAACATCCGGTCACTGGTCAGGAGTTGTTAGTTCCCGGTCTCCAGCCAACGCCGCTCAGTGTTTACCTGACACTGATTCTTTCCGTGTTCATGCACGGCGGAATCGCGCACATCGCTGGAAACATGCTTTTCCTGTGGATCTTCGGCGACAATCTTGAGCACACCTTGGGCCACATTAGGTATTTAATCTTCTACCTTGTGTGCGGCATCATCGCCTCTCTGGCCCATGTAATTACAACCGCGATGTTGGCTACTGACCCGAGTAGCATGTTAATACCGAGTCTTGGCGCATCCGGCGCCATTTCCGGCGTACTTGGTGGCTACTTGTTGCTGCATCCGAAACGCAGAGTGACCGTGATCTTGTTCAGGTTCCTCACAGACGTGCCTGCTTACGTGGCGATCGGGATCTGGTTCGTCTTCCAATTGATCAGCGGGCTCGGAATGTTGGGCGGTGGTTCCCAGCAGGGCGGTGTGGCCTACGCGGCCCACATTGGCGGCTTCGTTGCGGGGCTTGCCCTGGTAAAGGTGTTCATGATTGGACAACGACCATCGTTTGCGTGAAGAGGTCGCAAATACAGAACCGGGAGCGGTAGCGACCGGGTCAGACT
>JALZOO010000483.1 GCA_030913905.1 Acidobacteriota bacterium | reverse complement strand
TTGGGGACGTTTTCCGAGCCCTGAAACATCATGTGCTCGAAAAGATGTGCAAACCCGGTCCGCCCGTGTTTCTCATTACGCGAACCGACGTCGTAATAAATGGCGACTGAAACGACGGGTATGGCCGCGTCCTGTGAGAGGATGACGCGGAGACCGTTTGAGAGCGTAAATTGTTCAATGGATGTTGGTGAAAGCTTGAATGCCTCGGCCACGTTTAGTCTCGATTCGTCGGGAACGATTTTGAGCATGCTTCAACCCAGGTGGGAGTCGCATGCTCAGATCTTGGGGGTATTCAGGGAACTGCCGCGTCGCTCAGGCTGGTTTCTCGTTAACCATGCCACGCAACTCCGCTCGCAATCGTTCTATTTCCGCGAGCTTCTGCTGCACCCGCTCAAACAGCGCCGATTGCGTCTTTATTCCTTCTTCAACCAGAAATCCCGCAGCCTCCGCGCGATTTCGGAAGAGTCCGGCCTGAACGAGTTGATCGACCTTTTCCTGGGCCTCCGGCGAAATCTTGACCGCCACCACGTATTCATCCTTCGCAGACATTGCCCGTTCGATGGTCCGACTGATGTCGCGCCCGATTGCGCTGAGTGATTCCGGAATGCGCGAAGCAATATCTCGAACTGAATGGGCAGTGCGTGTCCGGCCTTCGGAATCGTCTTCCGTTTCGTCGTCTCTTAGCATTAGATCGTCAACCGTTTCCGGCGACTGCTGTTCTTCCTTTTGATAAGGATTACTTTGATATGGATTGCTCATACTTCGAACTCCTTACACTGACAGGATTACAACAAGGTCGCCTTCAGATACGCTTTTAATGTTTACGAAGTTCATTCTACGGACGGCTGAGAAGACCAGTCAAGCCGCGCTCAGAAAAGCATTTCGAAATTGATCCGGCTAGTTGGGGGGGGAAGTTTTGACGGCGACTGAATGTTCGAATCCTGTTTCCTTGCTCGGGTCTAATCCATTGGTTAGTATTGCACCCGCCACACGCGCGGACGCCAAATTCGATGCAGGGTAAATGGCGTCGGCATCTCTAAACTCGCATTAGTTTTTTACCAGAGGCTTTGTAGTGAAAAAGACATTATCGCTCGCGTTCATCACACTCTTCACATTTGCCTTCAGCATCCAATCCCTGGTTTTTGCACAACAAAGACCACCATCTAGTCCTCCCGCGGGCAGTAGCTCCGCCGGGAAGTCAGCTTCCAGAAAGCCTGCGGGGCCAGTCGGGGTGACGCGGCGCACCCCGCGCGGTAGTTCCCACGCAATTTCGCTGATCGAGAAGGACTTCGAGGAGGCGATCAGAGTAATTCAGGAACACTACGTCGAAAGCAACCGGCTGGAATACGACTCCGTAGTCAAGTCGTCAATCATCGGGATGCTGCGGTCTCTCGATCCACACTCAAACTATTACGACCGCGAAGAGTATGAAGAGCTTCGAAGCGATCAACGGCCTGAATACTTCGGCATTGGTGCTTCAATCCAAAACTACATAGTCGGGGATAAGCTCGACACATTCGTTACCGCAACCTTCCAGCAATCGCCGGCGTGGCGAGCCGGTCTGCGCTTTGGCGATCGGATAGTGGCGGTCGATGGCGTGAAGATGACGGGCAAGCCGTCGTTGGAAGTGCGCAACAAGATTCGTGGGCCACGCGGGTCGGTGGTGAAGATAGCGGTGGAGCGGGCTGCCGATAAACGCATCGCTACTGTTGAGATCACTCGTGATTCCGTAGCTCAGCCTTCCGTGCCGGATGCTTACCCGCTGAAACCGGGCGTCGGTTATATAGACATGACGCGAGGGTTTAATTACACCACCAGCGACGAGGTCCAGGACGCACTCGACTCTTTACACGCCAAAGGCGCGACTTCTCTGGTTCTTGACCTGCGAAATAATCCAGGCGGGTTTTTGGATCAGGCGATTCGTGTGGCAGAGCTGTTTCTGCCGCATGGCCAGTTGATCCTGACCCAAAAGGGCCGGAATGGTTTGCGCGACAATACCTTCCTTTCAAGAAACCGCGCGGCGGATCCAATTCCGTTGGTAATCCTGATTAATGAAAACACCGCCTCGGCCTCGGAAATCGTGGCAGGCGCAATGCAGGACCACGACCGCGCGCTAATAGTCGGCGAAACAAGTTTCGGTAAGGGACTCGTGCAGAGCATCATTCCCCTCGATTACGGCGGCGGCCTAACCTTGACGTCGGCAAAGTATTACACGCCGTCAGGCCGCCTCATCCAGCGTGATTATTCGGCTGGTGGCTTTTACGACTATTACACACACGGCGGTTCAAACAACCTTGATCCGAAGGCTCAGAGCGTGAAACGTGCCGGGCCCGAGAAGAAAACTGATAGCGGCCGATCGGTCTACGAAGGTGGCGGCATTGCTCCTGATGAAACAATATCGGATCGCAAAATCACACCCGCACAGCGACGACTGGTGAGTCCTCTGTTCGCCTTTTCAAGAGAGTTGGTCAACGGGCGCATCGCCGCTGTGCCCGCGTACAAAGTGACCGGAGGCATCAACTTTGAAGGTGAACTGCGGCCCACCGACTTTTTGATTAGCGAAGCAGCGTTCAAAGCTTTTCAGGATTTTGTCTCAAACAATCCGACTCTCAAACCCCTGGCGCCACTGGTGCAACGTAACCGCGCGTTTGTCGAACTTCAGATGCGGTACAACATCGTTACGGCGACCTATGGGCGGGTGATTGCGGATCGGGTACTTATCACGACAGGCGACCAGCAGGTAGCGAAGGCAATAGACGTTTTGCCGCGCGCTAAAGATCTGGCGTTGGCGGCGACTCAGCAACAGCCGCAGCCTTGATAGAAAACCAATCCTTGCCAGGGAAGAGCCGGCTGTTCACGCAGTCGGCTTTTTTGTCGCCTTTGTGTTTCAGCCATAAAACAGAGTCTTGCCTCTAAAACCGGACTGTGATATCGTCCAGCCATGGCTCGCACTGCAAAATCGCTAATAAATACCCAGGAACTTGGACGGGCAATTCGCCGTCGTCGCGAGGAGTTGGGCCTCAGTCTCCGTGATGTTGCCGATCAGACGAATGTGTCCGCCTCCACCCTATCTCGCATCGAGAACGGAACCGGAAAACCTGATGCCGACAATATCGCGCGGTTGACCGGTTGGCTGGACGTGCCGCTGCAAAGAATACTTAGCGGGGGGCGCGAAGACGGCGACGACGCGAAGGCGGTTATCTATTTTCCTCACGAGTCGACGCCTGAAATTGTCGAGGCCCATTTGCGCGCCGACCGAAATCTCACGGCGGAAACTGCTGATGCGCTCTCGGAACTGTTTCGCGTGGCCTACTCACAATTCAGTCGCAGCGAACCGAACAAGTCCGTCAAGAAGCGCCGCTAAACGGTTCACCTTTTCCTCAGGCTATAATCGAAAACATGACGCACGCCGATTTACCGCCAGGTGAGAAATGGCGGCACTACGAGCTTAATGCGCAGGGGTTTCGCGATTTCGCTCGAGTGGGAGCAATGGCGCCGCTGAACCCTTTTGACCTCGCCAGGTTTGCGAATCTATTGGTGCTGGACTTTGAAGATATCAAGGGTCTGGGTGAGAAAACTAAGAAACATCTTTTAGGCTCAGCGTCCGGAGAATGGTCCGGTGGCGCCGCTTCGCGTCCACTTCCGGACGGGAGGCGAATCGTCATACTCAATCCCAACCATGGTCCAACTCGCACGAATGCGACCTTGATGGAAGAGATTTCGCATGTATTCCTGGGCCACACACCCAGCCGCCTAACCGTTATCACCAAAGACCATCGTGGGCGGAGCCGCTCTCGCGATTACCGAAAGGCCGATGAAGAAGCCGCATATGCGACCGGCGCTGCCGCGCTCGTACCTTACGCGGCGCTGCGAAAGCTGGTTCTCGATGGCCACACCTCGGTTCAAATTGCTAAGCACTTTCGTGTTAGCCGGGAACTGGTTGAGTATCGTATGAAGGTGACCCGGTCGTGGAAAATGTATCGAGGCGCGCATTGAGGAATCTTCAAACTCCGCTGAATATCAGCTTAATAGCCGCCTGTTTCAGCCTTTTGGTCTTCAACGCTTATAATTTACCGTTACGTTCGATCCGGTTTTACATGACCGTCTTGGTGATAGGATCAGTCATCCATGAGTGAACAAATTAAAGAGCGGCCGTTGCAAGGTCTGACCACCACAGACAAGCTGCGCATGCTGCTCGATATAACCAAGAAGATCAGTCGTTCACTCGATCTTCAGGAAGTCCTGAACCTCGTGATGGACACGCTGGATTCGCTACTTCCGTACGATGCTGCCGGTATTTTTGTGCTCAAGTGTGCCGAAAAGGGATCTGGGGCCGAAGAGCCGTGTGTTTTCCAGGCTGAAGCCGTGCGCGGTTATGACATCGATGAATTAACGAATCTGCACTTGAAAATAGGCGAAGGTCTGATCGGCCACGTCGCCTTGACCATTGAACCGATCAATATCCCGGATGTGAGAACTAATCCGATGTACATCAACGCGCGTAATGAGACGCGCTCCGAGATGGTGGCCCCGATCATTTCAAACACCGAAGTTATCGGCGTGTTTGATCTTGAGAGCGACGAATTGAATGCATATTCGGAAGACGATCTTCAGGTGCTGATGCTGCTGGCATCGCAAGTGGCTATCATCATCGAGAAAGTAATGCTGCATGAACAGTTGATTGAAAAGAAGCGTCTGGAGGGTCAGCTCGAAGTGGCGCGTCAGGTTCAACTTGAGCTACTGCCAGCCAAGGATCCGCAGCTGGCAGGCTATGACATCAGCGCATACAACTTTCCGACCGAAGAAGTCTCTGGAGACTACTACGATTGGGTGCAGATTTTCGACGATCAGATCGGGCTGGTAATTGCCGACGTTTCAGGAAAGGGAGTTCCCGCCGCGCTGCTGATGGCCTTCCTGCGGGCGAGTCTGCGGGCGGCGACACATATCGGCTATTCTCCGCAAGTCTCGATGGCCAAGGTCAATTATTTGCTTTGGGAATCGATCGAGCGGAACCAGTTCGTCACCGCTTTCTACGGTATTCTTGACGTTACAAACAAGACGCTCTCTTATACAAACGCCGGACATAATCCGCCGCTCCTTCTGAACAAAGACGGGAAGTCACGCTTCATCGAACGAGGCAGTCTGCCGTTGGGAATGTTCAAGGACACGCGTTATCACGAGTATTATTTGACGACGGAGCCGGGCGACACGTTGGTGCTTTATACAGACGGCGTGACTGAGGCGCAGAGCCCGGGGGGAGAAGAATTCGGTCGCGCGCGTCTGGCGGAAGCGGTCAAAAAGAATCTCCACCTTGCTGCGCGTGAGTTAATCACAGCGGTGCACAACGACGTAATTGAATGGACGGACGGAGGAGGGGCCACCGACGACGTTACGTTTTTTGTGATCAAGGCCTTGTAGAAAAATAGAGGAGACAGCCGCCACAGCGAAACTGTCTCCCCCAGTGATTCAGTCTATCTTTGCTAACTAATGCGCGGTCAACGAGCCGTGCGCAGCGTCGCCACCAGGTGCCAGCGGCGCGCGGTAGTCTCCGAAATGAAATTCCGTTTCGCCCGAAAATGCATAGACGTCAAATCCGTAGGCGTCGAGATAATCTGCCAGGTCATCGGGTGAAAGGAGATAGATGGCGGGAGCAAATCCCGCTTCGACACGAATTTCCAGCAGGCGCTCGATGACTTCAAGTGGAGCAAAACATCTAACAGGATCTCTGTAGGTTGCCATGTCGTTAGCGCCTCCTTTCAAACATCGCGGCCCTGGGTCGCAACGTCAGTTATTAGATGTATTCCACTGGCGTCGCGTTCGTTGTGGCAGAAAACTTTAAGTTTACACGCAACTTTTGACGTATAACGGAGCGGAAAAGTTCCCAAATAAAATGAGTAATCCAGTTACCCTAGACCCGCCGGCAAGCACAGTCCCACAAATGAACTTCATCGCCGTTCTGCGGCAGATGCTAAAGACATCTGACAAAGTCAGCGACTTGATTTTTTCGCCCGGACGCCCACCCCAAATAGAATTGACGGGCAAGTTGGAAGGCATTCACGTTCCGGGATTAGAGAAACTTACGCCGGCACACACCGCCGGGATCGCTAAACTTATTATCGGCAATCATGAGGTTGCCGCCGAGAGTATCGAAAAGACCGGGTCCGCGGACCTCTCGTTCAGTGCCCCAGGTGAAGCGCGCTTTCGAGTGAACATTTTCAAGCAGCGAGGCACGTACGCCATCGTGATGCGCGTGATTCCCACCAAGCCACCAAACTTTGAAGACTTTGACTTACCCAACCAGTTGAAAGAGATCGTCGACATCAAGAACGGCATAGTTCTGGTGACAGGTCCTACTGGCAGCGGAAAGAGTTCAACACTTGCCGCGATTATCGATCTCATCAATCAAACCAAGCAGTACCATGTTGTCACCATCGAAGATCCGATCGAGTTTCTGCATACCCACAAGAGTTCAACTATTCATCAGCGCGAGCTTCACTCCGACACTCCGAGTTTTGCCGTAGCGCTTCGCGCAGCTCTGCGACAGGCGCCCAAGGTGATCCTGGTGGGTGAGATGCGTGACAAAGAAACAATCGAAGTCGCGCTGGAAGCTGCGGAGACCGGACACCTTGTTTTGTCGACCTTGCATACCATTGATGCTTCAAAAACCGTGGACCGCATCATCGGTGTCTTCCCTAAGAATGAAGAGCGCGTGATCCGCACGCGAGTAGCGCAGTCGTTTCGTTACATTCTCTCGCAGCGGCTGATCCCAAGAGCGGACGCGAAAGGTCGCGTGGCGGCGATTGAAATCCTGAAGTCGACCATGCGCACGAGGGAATACATCGAAAAGGGCGAGTCAGAGGGCAAGTCTCTAATCGACGCCATGGAGCAGGGCGACCAGGAAGGGATGCAGACCTTCGACGGCGTGATCGAGAAAATGGTGCGCGATGGAGTGTTGACGCGGGAGGGCGCAATGCCCTATGCGACCAATGCAAACAATCTGCAGTTGCGATTAGCGGATCTCGCCGAGGGAGCGCCCGCGTCGCCGGCTCCGCCTTCAAGCAAAGATGGGGACTCCATGCTGGATATGATTGAAAGATAGCGTTAACGCTCTATAATAGCGCCCAAGCTCCCCGGCAGCTCTCCCTTCCAGGAATCGACTTACAACGGATTCATTATGTTCTCACGCAATCTTTTTACACGCGTCTTCGCGGCTGTCTCGTTAGCGCTGTTTGTTGCCGGCGGTTGTTTCTCGCAAACGACTAACAGCGACGCTGACGGCGGTTTACGCATCGAGATGCCGGTAGACGGCCACGTTCGCATTGAGAACCAGTTCGGTAAAGTTGCGGCTGAAGTTTGGAAAGAGAAGTACCTGTCAGTCTCTACAAACATCGACGACGGGAGTTCATTTAAGCGGTCGCCGGTGGTGATCGAAAATAGAACCAAGCTGCTGGCGATAAGCATCGTCAGGCGTCCCGGCGATCCAGCAGCCGCAGTAAACCTGACGGTAAGGATTCCCGAGACCACTCATCTTGAGATTATTACAGGAAAACACACTGCTACGTTGCTCGGTTTGCCGCTCACCACGTCGCTCAAGTCCATTTCCGGCGAGGTCAAGGTAGAGTTTGTGGGTCCAGCCAACGCGGATATTAACGCTCGATCGGTTAGCGGTTCCGTAAAGTCAGAACTCCCTCAGCTGAGAA
Source organism: Acidobacteriota bacterium (assembly GCA_030913905.1). Classification (GTDB taxonomy): domain Bacteria; phylum Acidobacteriota; class Blastocatellia; order Pyrinomonadales; family Pyrinomonadaceae; genus PSRF01. Next base: position 10,170 of record JALZOO010000483.1, on the reverse strand, counting down.
CGGACAGCGGACGGGTGTTGCAAGCACGGATTGGAAGTGGTGGGCCAAGCCTGAAAATCAATACGCAAAGTGGCGCCATCACCTTGTACGCTGTAGAACAACCTGCCCGCTCAGAAGTAGTGGCCCGCAAACTCCTCGAACCAGACGTTGTTGAAACTCCGACCAAAGCCGCGGGCTTGCCGGCCCCCGTTTCAGATGTCCAGGAGATTAGCGAAGGCGACGTTATCCGCGTTGACTCGCAACTCGTGGCCCTGAACATGAGCGTCGTCGACAGGACAACGCAGCGCGGTTTGCTCGGGCTAACCAAATCTGATTTCCGGCTTTTTGAGAATGGTTCCGAACAACAGATTCTGCAATTTGAATCCTCGTCAGCGCCGTTTGATCTGTTGCTGTTGATAGATCTTTCCGGATCCACTCGCGACGTCCTGAAACTAATTCGGGCGGCCGCGTTGCGGTTCGTCGATGCTGCCCGCCCATCTGATCGAATTGGAGTAATCACTTTCGCGGGAAGTCCTACGGTGGTTTCGTCGCTTACGTTGAACCGGCAGCTGCTGCGTCAGCGAATCAATGCAATGGACACGGCTCCGGGTGACACGAAACTCTACGACGCGACGGATTTTGCCCTAATCCAATTACTTCAGGACGCCAAGAGCCGCCGCCGCACAGCCGTCATTCTGATGAGCGACGGCCTCGATAACAGCATCGACGGGGTGCAAGGCGTGGGTTCGACGCTTCCATATAAGGATCTGCTGAGCCGCGTTCAGGAGTTTGACGGAGTTCTCTATACGCTATGGCTAAACACGGAATACGAGGCTTTAAGTCCGCTCGATACACAGCCGGAGGCTTTCGACAGCGGACATGATCGCATGAAAGAAATGGCGGACTCAGGTGGCGGAATCTTCTACGAGGTCGAGCGACTAGAGGATTTGGCCGGCGCCTACGAACGAGTGGTCGCGGATTTGGGCACGGTTTACAGCCTCGCCTACCGTCCTTTGGATAAAACTCGCGATGGGAAGTGGCGCGCGATACGCGTTACGGTGGAGCGCCCGTCAGCCATTGCTCGCGGCAAGCGTGGGTATTATGCGAACTAATCGGCTCGATCCAGAAAAGCTTGTAAATGCTGCCGGTAAGACTATAATTGGCCTCTCCCCGAGCGCGGTTTGCTGAATCCGTCCCAAAGCAAAGGAAGTGTCATGAGAAAAGCACGCATCGCTTTATTTTCACCGCTTATGGTTGCAATCTGCGTCCTGCTGCTACCGGTCCAGAACCAGGCGCAGACCCGCAGTACCTTTGTTATCTCGGCACGTGCCGGCGGAGTCAATGCCGTAACTGGGCGGGCGGCCGTGCGTGCTCATGGAAACGCTGAATGGCAACAATTGACGATCCGGGAGGACCTGCAAACTGGAGACATGGTTAAGACTGGCGCCGACGGTCGAGTAGAGATGCTCCTGAATCCGGGCTCGTTTCTTCGGATTGGCGAAAATTCGGAGTTTGAACTGGCTAATAACTCTCTCGAGAATCTTGAACTCCGACTTATTCGAGGTACCGCCATTGTCGAGGCGACGGGAGCCGATGATTCTGCGCTGCAAATTAACATCACGACTCCCCACGCAAAGCTCTCCATTGTGCGGCGTGGGCTCTACCGCCTAAATGTTGTTCCCGGCGATGCTACTGAATTGATTGTAAGGAAGGGTCGAGTGATGCTGGATCGGTCGCATACGAAGATCCAGGGCGGGAACAAAGTGGTGTTCAACAACGAAACGTTCTTTATCGCGAAGCTCGACAAGGCTGAGAAGAAGAAGGCGGATAACCTTGACGCATGGAGTAAGGAGCGAGCCGAAACAGTATCCCAAGCCAACCGCAAGCTTCGTGGCCGCGAGATGGCGATGGTGATGTCGGGCCTCAACGGCTACTGGCGCAGGGATTTCTCCGGAATCCGAAACGGCTACTGGTTCTATAGCCCAACATACGGATGCTACAGCTTTATGCCATTTGGCTTTGGCTGGGGTTCACCCTACGGCTCCTCATACACCAGTTCTCTCTTCGGGAATTATTACTGCTGCGGGCGCTCGTTGTTCGCCCCGTCTTACCGGGGGTATAGGCCTTCCGGAGGCACTTCCAGCGGGGGCAATCCAACACCGTATCCAACCATCACGCCGTCAGCACCGCCAATCTTTGCACCTGGGCCTCCTCGTTCAGGTCCCGCGATTGGGCAGAGCAGGATTGACAAGTACGCAGACCGGGCGCCAAGTCCTTAAGCGTTTACCGGCTCTTTAACCCACTTAACGCATTTAAGCCTTCATTTACCAGGGCCATTACTTCGGCCTTGGTGAGGCCGGAGAGAACCATATCTGTCAGGACAGGCATGAGTCTGGCTCGGAGCCTTTCCTCGCTGCCTTGAGCCTTAAGTCGGCCAACAACGACTGCGCCTGAGCCGTGCCTTACGCGTATGAGGCCCTCCTTCTGCAGTCTTCGGTAAGCAAAGGCCACGGTGTTGAGATTTACTCCAAGGTCCGCCGCGACCTGTCGAACAGGCGGCAAGGACGACCCTTCCGCAAGTTCCCCCGCAGCAATAATCGCCTTTATTTCATCTACAATCTGTTGGTAGATCGGTCGGCCATCGGTTTCATCAATAGTTATGTACATTGTCTGTTGCACGTATACAACAGACAATCCCACTTGTCCACTACTTTTGTTGGGTGTGGAGGAGCCGACTCACTTAGTCAACCTGTTCGCCAGAGTCCAAGCCGCCTGAGTCACACCACTCACGCCGCCGGGAGCGACCGTGTCACTGGCAATGAACAGGTTCGGGACCGATGTGAGGTAGGAGGGTTGGGTCTGCCAGAAGGTTGTTGGTGTCACGGGAAGTCCACCCACCATGCCGAGGGTGCGACGAGTCGACTCGTAAAATGTTCGGGGCGTGGCGGTGTCAATCACTTCAATGCTGTTTCCCAATTCCGGTGACGCCGCATGTAGCCGCTCCCAACAGCGTTCCAGCATTGCCTGATCTTTCTCTTCAGCTTCAGTTTCGTCCTGATGAAAACTGAACCATTCGTCTACCTCCGTGCAAGCGTGAACAGTTACCGCTCTCTTATCCTGAGGCGCGCGGCGATCGTGCGCCGGAGTTGCCGCAAATAACAATTGACGATCTTCCGAGGCGGAAGCGCCAACGTCCTCCCAATCTGAGACTAAGAGGAAGCGTTCCGAATTCAGTGAGCGGGCGGTGTCATCGTCAAGCCCTAGATAGAGCAAATAGGCGCCCCAGCTCCGTAATGATTTCAGTTGCTTTCGAACTTCGGCTGACGTGCGGTTAAGACCGATAAGTTTTCCGTAGGTATCCCAGATTGTGAGATTGCTGATGATGGCTTTTGACGCAGTCACAGTCTCACCGCTCAGCAGATCAACGCCGGCGGCCTCTCCCGTAGAGTTGTAAGCCAGCCTGAGAACCGGCGTATCCAATCTGATCTTTCCACCACTACGTGCGATTGAGTCGGCGAGTTTGTTGGCTAGCGCTGAACCACCCCCGTGAATGGCAAACATGGCGCCGCGTGGGGCAGTAAGCGCCAGTGCGGCGTAGAGATAAGAACCCTGGTCCGCGCCAATTTGCGCGAAGGCTCGCAACTGGGCGTCTATGAAACTGCGGAACCGGGGCGACGTGCCGTCCAGGTGTTCGGCCATTGTCTGCTGGCGCCTATTCAGGATTTCGGCTCCGGCTCGGCCCTCTCGCAGCAGCTCGACGCCCTGGCGAGCGCGCGACGCCGTGAAGAAGTCAGGCACTCTTTGCATCAGGCGCCTCAATGCGGCGCCAGTTCGATCGAGTTCACGGTAAACATCCGTCGCTTTAACAGCGCACTCCGGAAAAGTCTCGCGCAGGTTTTGTTCAAACGTTCCGGTGTCAGCAGTAAGTGAGACTTGAGCACCAGGTAGACGGACCACGTAACCGGGTTCGAGCAAATCTACTTCGGGTGGATCAACGGGCAGTTCTGAGAAAACCCGATGGTGGATCCCATTTGGCTCCCACGAAGTGTAAAGTCCGTTGCCCCCTTCAAACGAATACTCGAATTTGTCGAAGTTGGCTGCGCACCCCCCGACGTTAGACGTTCTTTCCAGAACGCAAACATTCACACCCCTCGCGGCCAGCAGCGCAGCAACGGTCAAGCCGCCGATACCCGCGCCTACTACGACGACTTCTGCGTCCATGGTTGTCAGTTGAGCAATCCGAGCAATGGAAGGACGAGCGACGCTGGAGGAGTGATTGGTTCCGGGCTTGGAACGTAGCGTTGCATGTATGGCTCTACCACCAGCAAGACCGCCTGGATGCCGTTGAATACAAGATGAATCACGATGCACGGTAACAGCCGTCGCGAATACGCACGAACCAACGTTAGGGCGACACTAAGCAAACCTACAGCAGCAATCACGCCCAGGTTCGATCGGTACTGCGGCACATGAATAACGGTAAACAGGACGAGCACGATCACCACGGCGCCCGGCACGCCGACGAGTCGTTGCAGCGGTGCGTAGAGTACACCCCGGTAGATAAACTCCTCGACAAAAGGCGCGGTGGCGACTGCAAAAAACGAAAGCAGGTAACGGGCGGTAAGGGAACTGTTGATAATCTGGTCGAGCGTGGTTGGCTTCCCGGCCCCCAACAACTTAGACACAACAAGAGCGGCAGCGAATAAGAGCACACCCAGGCCGACGCAGGACCACAACCTGAATCCGGGCGCCCAGCCCCAGCCAATCGTTGTCCAAAACGGCCGCTTGCCAAAACGTGTTACCAGAGCCCAGACCAGCACCATAGTTAATAGATGACTCGGCAGCAAAGCCGCGACTTGAAGGATTACGGCTGTCTTGTCAGTGATGGCGAACTGAAGCAGCGCATTCACGTCCTCGGGTGTACCGAAGTGAAAGCCCTTGCTGAAAAGGTAGGGAAGCAGAAAAACCTGTGGGACCAAAACTATTAGGCAAACGCTCAAGAACCAAACCAACAACGCGCCGCCGAGTCCCCACGGGGGGTCATCCGGATTAACTATCTTACTGTCGAAATTTCCAGGTGGTCTGCTTTGGGGGATCAATTGCGGTTGTGGTGCTTCCGGATTTGGAAGCGAAGTCCATTCGTTTGTGTCTGGCACGATGACCGCAGTTTATGAAGTTGTTCCAGAGTGGTCAAACAGAAACTTCAGTTACATTCATACCGCCGGGTAATCGGCTTCAAACATCGACGGACCAATGCGTGGCGCTGCCAGCATCACTCCAATAATTGTTTTGGCGTCTTCGATCTCCCCGGAGCTGATCATGCTGAGGGCTTGCGAGAAAGGAATACGAACAACTTCAACGATCTCGTCTTCCTCGAGTTGCTGCTCGGTTTTTGTCAGCTCGGTTGCAAGAAAGAGCCACATCTTCTCTTCGAGAAAACCGGGCGAGACGAAGAATTCCGTTAGTTTTTCCAGCCGGTTTGCCACGAATCCGAGTTCCTCTTCGAGTTCACGCGCTGCCCCTTCCTCAGGCGCCTCGCCATCATTCAGCGTTCCGGCGGGCACCTCCAGAAGATACTTCACTGCGGGGTGCCGATACTGACGCACCAGGGCAATCGACCCATCCTCGAATACAGGAATGATTACGGCGCTGCCGGGGTGGTGAACAACTTCGCGGTTGTACGTCGTGTCGCCTTCGCGAATCGTATCCACCGTCACGTCGAACACTCGGCCGTGAAAAATTTCTTTGCTATGCAGAATCTGCGGACAGTCAGATGAAGCCATTGCGGTTCCTTTGAAGAGTTGAGTTTTATGCAGCTCCGGCTAAGGCGGCGTTTGTCAGCGCCTTTACCTCGCCGACGAGATATAGCGAGCCAGTAACGCAAATCAGTCCGTTCGCCGGCGTTATCTCCTTTGCCTTTTGCAGTGCTTCGGCGGCCGAGCGAGTCACGAGGAAAGCACGATCTCTTGCCATAGTTGAGGCCAACGGCTGCAACTCAGCAACATCGGCGGCGCGAACATTGTCGGGGCGGGTGAGAATAAGACGGTCCGCGCGTGAGAATAAAACTGACGCCAACTCATCCACCTTCTTGTCGTTCATCACTCCGAAGACCAACGTCAACGGAACGCTCACAAACTCATCGAGAAATTCACGCAGGGCCTGCGCTCCCGCCGGATTGTGTGCGCCATCCAGCAACAGAGAAGGGAACCCTTCGTGGAGTTCCAAACGCCCGGGGTGGTTCGCACGTTGAATGCCTTCCGTGATGGCCTCGTCGGAGACTTCAAAACGTCGGGAACGCAAACTTTCGGCTAGCTGAATCGCAACTGAAGCGTTGACGACTTGATGGTGCCCGCGCAGCCCCAGCAAGACATTCTCATCACGGCCTTCGCTTGTTTCAAAGGTGACGCGGAATCGACCGTCTGACGTCGTGTCTATGATAGTTGTCCGGCAGTCGTTAACTCGTGGCTCGACGTTACAAGCAGCACATTGCTGAAAGATTACCCTGAGTGCCTCCGCATCCTGGGGCGCGATGACGGCATTCACGCCGGGCCGAATGATCGCGGCCTTCTCCTGCGCAATCTCAGTGATTGTTTCGCCCAGGTAGGCCTGATGATCAAGCGTGATGGGTGTCACTGCGACTGTTCGAGCTGCGGCGACGGTGGTCGCATCAAGCCGGCCGCCGAGCCCGGTCTCCAGGACCGCCAGCTTTACACCAGCATCTTTGAACGCAAGCAACGCTATTGCAGTGACGTGTTCAAAAAAGGTTGGTAGAGCCGCAAGCTTGCCCTGGCCCACTAAACGCTCGGCCGCTTCTCGAACCCGGCTGGCGTAGCGCGCGAAATCTTCTTCCGAAATGTCTTGACCATCGATGACGATTCTCTCGGTAATTGAAACAAGATGAGGCGAAGTGTAGAGACCGGTTCGGATTCCAGCGGCGCGGCAAATCGAATCAAGGAAAACGGCTGTCGAGCCTTTTCCATTGGTGCCGGCAATTTGGACGGATTCGTAGGACTCGTGCGGATTGCCGAGACTCTCGAGCAGCAACTCGGTGTTTCGAAGGCCGAGCTTAATCGCAAGCATCTCATGACCGAGACTCAGCAAATACTGGAGCGATGCTTCGAAGTTCATCAATGGATCCGCGGTGGAAATTTAAGTGAAGGGGAGGAGGACTTTCTTCTATTGTCCTGAAGCGGCACGAGTACGTATGCGGCCCATTTCGGTCTTGCTGGGAATCTCAGGGTTTAACATAAAGTTGAGAAGCTTGATGATGTAGTCGCGCAGTTCTCGTCGATCGACGATGGCGTCAACCATGCCATGCCCCAGAAGAAACTCAGAACGCTGAAAGTCTTTTGGGAGTTTCTGTCGAATCGTTTGTTCAATGACTCGCGGACCCGCAAAACCGATCAGGGCTTTCGGTTCAGCGATAATGATGTCGCCGAGCGTCGCGAAACTAGCTGTGACGCCGCCGGTGGTTGGATCGGTCAGGACTGAAATAAAAGGCAGGTGAGCCTGGTCGAGTTCGGCAAGAGCGGCGGCGATTTTCGCCATCTGCATAAGCGACAACGCGCCTTCCTGCATTCGAGCGCCACCTGACGCCGCGAAAACCACCACCGCTGCGTTTTCTTTCAAAGCCCGCTCAATTAGTCGCGTCACCTTTTCACCGACCGCCGAACCCATCGATCCACCGATGAACGACATGTCCATGGCGCCTGCAAAGACCGGGTGGTCACCGACTTTCCCGCGCCCGTTCAAGATGGCTTCAGGCACTCCCGAGCTTTCTCTCGCCTGTTTCAGTCGTTCCGGATACGGCTTAGTATCGGTAAACTCGAGTGGGTCGATCGAGATAACTTCGGCATCAAGCTCGTCATACTTGCCGTCATCAAAGAGCATCGCCAGGCGCTCACGCGCGCCAATACGAAAGTGATGACCACAGTGGGAACAAACTTGCAGCGACTCTTCCAGTTCGCGAGCGAACAGGTGTGCTTCGCAACCGTCGCATTTGACGAAGACGTTTTCGGTTTTTACTACGCGCTCGCCGGGCGGGACCGCTTCGATTTGTTTATTTTTTTTGCTAAACCAGGGCATAGGAGACTTGTCAGGGCCAGATCACGGGGCGCCTTAAATTTAATGGTATGGGCCAAAGCCTAGCACAGAAAGGATAGCGAATGAAGATTCCGACTGATGGCAGGGACCCCAGCTTTTGCAAAATTGCCCGCTTTTCAAGGTAAATTTTAGAACTCAATGCCTTGCTGCGCCCGAATTCCAGCATTAAAGGGATGCTTGATTTCTTTCATCTCAGTTACGAGATCAGCCGCCTCAACTAAGGCCGCCGGCGCGTCGCGCCCTGTCACAACTATATGCAGCGCCGGCTGCGAAGCTCGCACGCTGCGAAACTCCTCCAGGACCTCTTCCAGGGGCAACAACTGATAGCTGAGAACGTAAACCAGCTCGTCGAAAACCAAGAGATCGTAGTCGCCGCTGCGCAGCTTCTCGACGCAAAGATTCCAGGTCTCTCGGGCGGTGGCGCGATCCTGATCCGGGTTCTTGGTGTCCCAGGTAAAGCCGTCGCCCATCGTGTGTACTTCAATGCCCAACTTTTCCGCCGACTCGTGTTCACCGTAGCGATCGTTTCGCGATTTCATGAACTGAATCATGCAGCAGTTCAATCCACGTCCGGCGGCGCGCATCATCAGACCGAGGGCGCAGGTAGTCTTCCCCTTGCCGTTGCCGGTGTGGACCATCAACAGCCCGCGAGTTTTTTCCTGGTAGTCCTCGCGACGCCACTTGTATTTCTTATCCGTGGAAGACATTTAAGAGAGGTCAGAAGTCAGAAGTCAGTAGTCAGTAGTCAGTGGTCAGTGGTCAGTAATGAGTGTTAGTGGGCAGTGAGCAGTGGGACGACGCCTCGGCGGCTTGCGGCCCACAGCTCTTCAATGAAAACTAAATTGAATTCGCGAATGAGAAATGACAAATGGAAAATTATGTATTTCGCTCACCTGCCCACTGCCCACTGCCCACTGCCCACTAAGCCAGCGCATCCTCAGTTATGTCCTTAAGTCCGTTAGCGCGTTCCACGGCGTCCTGCAACAGCGCGATGATCGTCTCTTCAGCTTCTTCCCAGGTCCCGCGGAGTGTGCAACCAGCCGCGTTACGATGGCCGCCGCCGCCAAACTTCTCAGCCACTTTTGCAACGTTGACGTCGCCTTTGGATCGCAGGCTGGTTCGATAAACTCCCAGCTCGCATTCCTTCAACATTGCGACCGCTTCGACTTCCCCGACCGTCAACGGGTAGTTAACAAATCCGTCCGCGTCTTCATCTGAAGCCTCGGCGGTATGCTGCATTTCGAGGCTGTGACGTAATAATGCAACCCGTCCGGTCGAATCGCGTCTGGCGGTGGACAACACGGCGCCCATCAGTTGGATTCGGCTCCAGGGATAACTTGCAAACACGGCCTCGGCAGTTTTCGCCGGCTTCACTCCGGTGCGCAAAAGTTCGGAAGCAACTTTAAAGGTTCGTTCGGTCGTATTCGAGAAATGAAAGGAGCCGGTATCGGTAATCAGGGCGGTGTAAACGCACTCTGCCATCTCTTTGGTGACTCGGACGCCGAGCGCTTTGGCGAGGTTGTAGATCATCTCGCCGCACGCCGAAGCCGTCGAATCAATCCAGTTGATAGAACCGAAAAGACCCGTGGTTGCGTGGTGATCTATGTTGACGACAAATTGCTTGTCCAGATCCAGTAAACCCGGCCGGGTGATGTCAGAACATTCGATGATAAAAACTGCATGGTAGGGAAGATCGGCGACGGGCGTGACTCTAACGTCGTTGGAGCCGGGCAGCTTTTGGTAAGCGTGGGGGACGGCGTCGCGCATGATGACCTCGACGTCCTTGTCCAGGGCTCGCAGCAACCAGTAAAGACCAAGTGACGAACCCAGGCTGTCACCGTCGGGGCGCACATGCGAGGTGATCGCAAACTTACGTTTCGCCTCGATCAACTCAACAACTTGACTAAGCATGATAAGCAAGGATGAAGGATGAAGGCTGAAGGATGAAGGGGAACGCGGCTCTATGCCCAGATTCGTCTGTTTCGTCCTTCATCCTTCAGCCTTCATCCTTTCCCTGTTCCTTTCCTTCCCAATTCTTTTCAATCTCTTGCAGCAACTGATCCACACGTTCACCCTTCTCTTCAATAA
>JALZOO010000481.1 GCA_030913905.1 Acidobacteriota bacterium | reverse complement strand
ATCGAACGCGTGGTTCCGGGATTTGATAACTACAACGTTCGAGTGCGGCAGCCCGGCGGATTCACTTTGCCGAATGCCGCGCGCGAACGGATATTCAAGACACCCGGCGGTCGAGCGGTTTTTACTGTTCACGATTTACCTGAGCACAATCTGGCGCCGGACCAGTTTTTGATGATGACCGTTCGCAGTCACGATCAATTCAATACTTCAATTTATGGCCTCGATGATCGATACCGTGGAATCTACAACGGGCGTCGCGTTGTCTTTCTCAACGGCGAAGACATGAGCGCGGAGAATCTGACTGAGGGACAGGTTGTGGACCTGTTCAGCCATTTCGAAGGAGAGGAGCGCGTAGCCCGGCATTTCGTGGTCGTGCCTTACAGCATTCCCCGGCGCTGCGCCGCCACCTATTTTCCTGAGACGAATGTGCTGGTGCCGGTACGAAGCGTGGCAGAGAAGAGCAATACGCCAGTGTCGAAGTCGGTTGTAATCAGCATCAGGCCTTCGGAAAACGGTGAAAGAAATACGATCCACGAAACGACACGAAGCAACACGAAATAGTTCGTGCCTTTTCGTGTATTTCGTGGATCGTATCTTTCCCGCCCGTGGAAGACAGCCAGAGAATCAAGAGAGCATGACTTTTCAGCTTGCACAACTAGAAAGCAAATCGAAAGCGGAGTTGTACTCACATTTGCAGGCTCAACTTCGCAGCCTTTTGGAAGGCGAACGCGACTTCATTGCAAACGCGGCAAACTTTTCGTCGCTGTTGTATCACTCGCTTCCTGATCTGAACTGGGCGGGATTCTATCTGTTGAAGGATGGGGAACTCGTGCTGGGACCTTTTCAGGGGAAGCCGGCCTGCGTTCGTATCAAAATTGGGAAGGGCGTGTGCGGAACGGCGGCCGAACTAAAGCAAACCGTTGTGGTCGCAAACGTTCACGAATTTCCCGGTCACATTGCCTGCGATAGCGACTCGAATGCGGAGATCGTGGTTCCGTTGATCAAGGGTGGGCGGCTGCTCGGCGTGCTCGATCTGGATAGTCCCGTGGTGGGACGGTTTGACGACGAAGATGCAAAAGGATTGAATGAGCTGGCGAAGTTGTTTATTGACTCGATAGGTTTGGAATCGCCAGGTAGTTCAGAGTTCAACCTTTAGGTTGCTCATAAATCGACGCGTAGCGTCGAACTGACTTTAGCCCGGCCTTTCAAGGCCGGGTTTTGAGGGCAAACCTGGTTGTTTCCGTCGCGTAGCGACGGAATGAACCAAGCGAAACCCTCCATAGCGTCGCTGACGCGACGCGGTGGTGGGAATCGATGCGCGCACCCGGCCTTGAAAGGCCGGGCTAAGATCACTGCGACGCTACGCGTCGCAACCCTGGTTGAAGCTGGGATGCTTGAAGGACGATCATGATCACGATTCGCAAAGCTGAAGAGCGCGGCCACATCGATCACGGCTGGTTGGACACCTACCATACGTTCTCATTCGATCAGTATTACGATCCGTCACACATGCATTTCGGTAGTTTGAGGGTCATCAACGAAGACCGCGTAGCAGCGGGTCATGGTTTCCCAACGCATTCTCATCGTGACATGGAGATCATCACGTACGTTCTCGAAGGTGGGCTGGCACATAAAGACAGCATGGGTAACGGGTCGATCATCAAACCCGGAGAAGTGCAGCGCATGACGGCAGGCACGGGTGTAGCCCATAGTGAGGCGAATCCATCAGCAACGCAGCCGGTTCACCTGTTGCAGATTTGGATCATGCCCAACGCGCGCGGATTGGATCCGGGTTACGAACAGAAGATGTTTGGCGACGAACTGAAACAGGGAAAACTTTGTCTGATTGCGTCGCAGGAGGGAAGCGACGGATCGGTCACTATTCATCAGGACGCAGACGTCTACGCGTCAAAGTTGGATTCAGGACAACAGGTGACGCACGCGTTAAGAGAGAAGCGAAAGGCCTGGTTGCAGGTGGCGCGCGGTGCGGCAGCTGTAAATGGTGTCGATCTAAAACAGGGTGATGGGGCAGCGATTTCGGATGAGGCGCGGATTGAAGTTCAGGGTCTCGAGCCGTCGGAAGTTCTATTATTCGACATGGCGTAGTCGGGGGCAGCTCCTTGGAGTGCGCCGGCCCGGCGGCGCTTTGGTCTAATCTTGAGATTCTTGAAGTTTGGCGGGTTTAATGTTCTTAGCGAAGTGGCGCCAGTCT
>JALZOO010000068.1 GCA_030913905.1 Acidobacteriota bacterium | reverse complement strand
CCAAGATCCTGAGTGATTTGCTTGCTGGAAATCGATTCGCGAACAGCCTTTTCGATTGCTTCACTTGCCGGTTTGTTACCCAGGTATTCTAGCATCATGGCGGAGGTCAGAATAGCGCCTATCGGATTTGCGGTCCCCTTCCCTGCAAGCGCAGGAGCGCTTCCATGCACGGGCTCAAACAGCGACACGCGGCCCGGATGTATGTTCCCGGAAGCGGCGAGACCGAGCCCACCCTGAATGGCCGCGCCAAGGTCAGTAAGAATGTCGCCGAACAAATTGTTACTAACGATCACATCATACTGCGACGGGTTGAGCACCATGAACATGGCCATTGCATCCACGTACTGGTGGTTCGCTTCTATCTCCGAATAGTCCGCGGCAACTTCCTTGAACACTCGCTGCCACAAGTCGCCGCCAAAGCGCTGGACATTCGACTTGTCCGCCATCGTCACGCGCTTTCGTCCATTTGTGCGCGCATATTCAAAGGCGGCGAGAATGATTCGCTCAACTCCACGACGCGTGTTGAGTTCTTCCTGCGTGGCAATTTCGTCCGCAGTTCCCTTTTTGAGGAACCCACCGGCGCCGCAATAAGCGCCCTCAGTGTTTTCGCGAAATACAACGAAGTCAATGTCCGCCACCTGAACGTTCCGTAGCGGAGTCAAACGTTGATGGAGTAGGCGAACCGGACGGAGGTTGATGTAAAGATCGAGTCCTCGGCGCATGCCCAACAAAATGTCTTCCGCATGTTGATTAGAGGGCACGCGCGGGTCACCGAAGGCGCCCGCCAGAATGGCGTCGAATTCGTTGGAAAGCATCTCCAACGCTCCGGCCGGCAGCGAAACACCTTCACGCAGAAACTTGTCGGCGCCCCAATCAAATTGGACCAGCTCCAACTGCACTCCGTGTGTTCCCCTAACGCGCTCCAACACTCGCACAGCTTGAGCTATTACTTCCGGGCCAATTCCGTCTCCCGGAATCACCGCAACGCGTTTGTTTTGACTAGACATCGTTTGCTTAGTTTGTAACGCAAACTGTTTGTTTGCGTCGGTCTGATTCTCCACTAGCAGCGTCAATTTCACTCTCTTGGTTGAACGGCTCTGGACATACGCAAACTAACAGTTTGCGTTACAGATCTTTGCCGCTTTGCCTCAAAAGTCATCTGCTCTTGAGAGCTCGGCTTCGCCGCCCGATGTGAGGCGGTGGCTTTGCCCCGCCGACAGCAGCCGGATTGTTCCCGGGCTGTGCCCTTGGTCCGGGCTTAGCCCTTTGGATTCATTGGCCAAAGGCCTCACCAAGGGCATAGCCCAGATGTGTAAGAACTCCTCTCTACGGCGGGGCAAAGCCACCGCCTCACATCCGGGGGCAAAGCCCGTCCTCAGTAGCTCATGACTTTTGAGGCAAAGCCGATCTTTGCGTTAGAAATCAGTCACCTCATCGCTTTCGCTTCTGCAGGTATTCTTCGATCCGCGGTAGGCTCGCTATAACCACATCGCCGACCACTTTCATGCTCTGAGACGAAACCTTGTCCACTGTATCATCGGCTTTATGCCAATAGGGGTAGCTGTTGAGTTGAATGATATCCAGTGCGTCTACACCGGCACGAAGAAACGGTTCGTGGTCGTCACCGCCTACACCTTCGGGACGATCGACAAAAACTTTCCCGTGTCCGAGATCGCGGCCGGTTTTCCAGACAATGTCCTGCAACCATTTTGTGCTCAGCGTGTCGCGGCCCAGGTTCAAATTCTTGTAACCCATTAGATCCAGCAGAATCATCGCACGGACGCGATCGAGCTGGTTGCCCTGGCGAAGTTTAGAAACATAATGCCGGCTGCCGTAGGTATTATCCGGTGCGTCGGGCTTACTACATTCATCCCACTCTTCGCAAAACGATTCTTCACCGTCAAAGAACACGAGCCAATAGGTGAACTTTAGCTTTTGTTGGCTCGCACTAATTACCCTGGCAATTTCCAACAGGGTGGCAACCGACGAGGCCGGATCATTCGCTCCCACGAACAGCATGTCCTTAAAGAATTTCGTTTCGTAGTGACTGCTGAGAATGATTACATCTTTCGACTCGCCAGGTATCTCGGCAGTCATGTTGACCATCGTCTTCGTGCCAACCGGCGTAGGCGCGAGAAACTCATCGGTGGTGACCTTTAAGCCAACATCGACCAGTGCCTTCATGATGTACTCTCTGGTCTTTGCGAGCTCCTTTGAACCGGAAACGCGCGGGCCAATCTCGATTTGCTTCCGGACGTGGTCCATCGCCCGCTCTCCATTGAAGGATACAGCGCCGGGTACAACCGCTGGATTCTTCTCGTGCGATGCGCGCTCAGACACGCTAATGCGCGCGGCGTTCGGACGATTGTCGTTCTTCGGACAGCCGCTTACAGCAAGCGATAACAGAATCATTGAAAGCGTCAGAATTTTGTGGAGGAACCGAGTCGTTGGACAGGAGTCAGTTGGAAAGCTGGACATCGAAACGAAAGTTACACCGTATTCGAGTCAAAGACAAAATGGTGGCTGCGGCTTTGCCGCCGGATGTGAGGCGGTGGCTGAGCCCCGCCGGAGAGGTGCATTTTACATTTTAGGGCTATGCCCCTAGTGCGGCCTTGGCCCAATGAAACCAAAGGGCTAAGCCCGGACCACGGGCACAGCCCGAGAAAACCTGGCCGATGACGGCGGGGCGTAGCCACCGCCTCACATCCGGCGGCAAAGCCGAACCTGACGTAGCCCATAACATTTGAAATGAAGCTTAAAAGCCTTTCTATTATCGGGCCCGACTAACTGCGGGCTTCGCGCGTGCTCCGGCCATAGAGTCTTCTTTACCGGCCTCTTTCATGGCCCGGCGGCACTCCGCGCATACGCCGATGATCCTAAGCAGGTGTTGAGTGACCTGGAAACGATGCTTCGCAGCCATCGCGTCCTGAATCGCCTCGAGCTCGGCGGAAAAGAACTCAATAATCCGACCACATTCGGAGCAGATCATGTGGTCGTGGTGTTGATGCTTATAGTTGTGTTCGTAGTGAGTTCGCCCATCGCCGAAACGAACTTCCCTCGCCAGCGACGCTTCGGTCAGAAGTTTCAAGGTGCGATAGACAGTCGTCTGTCCGACGCTGGGATCTTCTTTCTGGACCAGGCGATAAAGGTCTTCGCTTGAGAGGTGCTCTTCGGTGCGCAGAAATATCTCAAGAATCAAATCGCGCTGAGCGGTGCGCTTCAATCCCTTCTTCTGGATGTGTTTGAGGAAAACTTCCTGTTCTTCAGTCATAGGGGGCGACCTGCTAGGCTTCGCAGATAGTATCACCTGAAAACCTTGAGAGAGAAGATTAGCCCGACGGTATTGGCTCTTACCTTGAAAAGACAAGGAAACGATCCACGAAGTTACTCTAACTAACACGAACAAAGCTTCGTGCTGCTTGGTGTTTTTTAGTGGATCGTTTGGTCGCGACTTACTCGGCGTCGGAATTTGTTGACAGCGTGCGAGCGTGCTATTTTTTCTGGCGTGCCGGGGTGGCGGAATGGCAGACGCTACGGACTTAAAATCCGTTGACCGTAAGGTCGTGCGGGTTCGACTCCCGCCCTCGGCACCATTTTTCTTCTCAGTAGTTTACAGACACGCTCAGCCTCTCTTCACCGATCGAACTTGAAGTCGACAACGGATATTTAGTCTGTTGCGTGGCCCACTCTGAAGTGAGTGTTGAGCCGAGAATCGCCTTGTTTACTAACGATTAGAGTAGTGCCGCAGGCCAGCTGTCGGTCTTAATGAATCCCACCATCTCGGAGCTATTCTTGAACCGCGGCTTTGAGGTTCCAGATTGGAATCTCAAACGTGTGCAAATGGTCTTCTAGCGTGCCCAAGCTAATACGGCTAGA
>JALZOO010000476.1 GCA_030913905.1 Acidobacteriota bacterium | reverse complement strand
CGGGTTGGGGACTACCGGGTCGGAACACACACTCGAGGAAGTCGGCCAGCATTTCGCCGTGACGAGGGAACGCATTCGGCAAATTGAGGCGAAGGCGTTACGCAAACTGCGTCACCCATCGCGTTCGCGAAAGCTGAAGGCGTTCCTGGACAATACGCAGCACTGAAAGTCATCCAGTAAAAAAATCGGGCGCAGGGAAATCAAATATCCTGCGCCCGTTTTCTATTTATCAAGAGTTGCTATTACTTAAAGATAATGTCAGCGCTTTTTGCGGTGTGATCAAAAGTGTATTCGTAGGTGTAGCCGGGGAATTCGATCGGCCTTATGAACCGCACAGTTACTTCCATCCGCTGATCCTTTTTCTCGGGGACGATTTCAGCGTCGGAGGGAACATCAAACTCAGGAGCGCTCTTTACGAGTTGCGCCTGAACCCACTCGGGAGAATGTCCCAACGCGACAGCGGCATCAACCTTCTGTTGCATTAGATCCTTGAATTGATAAGCTTGATACGCCACGGGGACGTACTGGTACCCCGCGTATGCCACGGCGCCGATAATTAAAGCGACAATCAAGAATTTCAGACGCGCACTCCCTCGTTCACCTTTACGTGCAGTGATGTTCATCGTTTCGTCCACTAATTCTTTAATCCCGCGCGCAGCGACTGTCTCACCAACTTCGAACTAATTTCTTTCTCATCGACAATTCGCGCCCGCCCGAGACGTTCAAGAAGTACCCATTGAATATGTCCGGCGCTCCGTTTCTTATCTCGAACCAGGGCACCCATGATCGCGCTCTTGTCAATGTCATTCGCCGGTGGCAGCGGACCGCAAAGCCGAACCGCCTCCGCCAGTAATTCTAACTCCGATTGTTGCAGCAAACCTAAATTTTTAGATAATTCACCCGCTACGAGCATTCCATGTCCGACAGCTTCACCATGGCGAAACCGGCGGTAGTTGGTAACGGTTTCCAGAGCATGTGCGATTGTGTGGCCAAAATTCAGGATGCGACGCGAACGGTGATCGCGATAATTCGCCTCTTCGCGTTCATCGGCGGCTATGATGGAGGCTTTAAAAGCACAATGTTCGGCAATTAGTTTTTCCAGGTATGAATTGAGGGAGATTTTGTGGGAGTCGAATTTATCTAGGTACCTGGTAGTTTGATCGAAGAGCTGGCGACTTCCGACGGCGCCCTGTTTGACAGTTTCACACCAGCCAGCAACGAGTTCGCGCCGAGGCAAAGTAGTAAGCGTTTGGAGATCCGCAATGACCGCCCTGGGTTGATGAAACGATCCAACTAGATTCTTCCCTGCAGCGAGATTCACTCCTGTTTTGCCGCCCACCGAAGCGTCCACCTGAGCGAGTAACGTCGTCGGAATCTGGATGAAGGGAATACCGCGCAAGTAAATCGACGCAGCAAAACCCGCAAGATCACCAACAACTCCACCACCCAGCGCAACCACTCCGTCGCCTCGGTCAAGCCCTTTAGCCGCTAGAAAATGGACTGCGGCTTCGGTGGTGGTCAACGACTTATGACGCTCGCCATCACGCATAAGCCAGTGCCAAACTGTGAAGCCGCTGGCGGCCAAACTGTCGCGTACTACGCTTCCATAAAGGGAGAAAACCCTTTCGTTAGAAAGAATGGCTATGCGCGTTGCGCTTTTTCCAAAGGAGTCGCGGGCGACGTTACCCGCCAGCGGTAATACCCCGCGACCAACAGTAATGTCGTAAACTTGCCGTCGTGATTTAGTGCGAATTTCCAGCCGCCGCAAGAAGAAACTCCTCTGGCTTTTTTACCTAACTTTATTCATGCTCGAACGTTAGGATAAAAGGGAATTCGATTAAGGAGCGCGCATTCTATCACGCGGCTTAACTAAGTATTGCGTATGGAATTTAGTTGATTTGACAGCAGAAAAAGCGAATGGGCGCGACAAACGTGGGAGTGCGTCGCGCCCATTCATAGTCGTGGTCACTGTCCTCACCCCAGCAACCACTTGAGACGGAGGATTCACCAACCGTCTCTCTTGCCCCACAATATAACTCGCAAGATGCATGCCCCGCAAGAGCCATTTCGGTAAGAACCTTGGGCGACTGAATTCCCCAGAATTGTCGACAAAAATTCGAGTTGCGACCAAACAAGTGGCTAAGACACAGAGCAGAAGCGAGTAAGATTTTCCACGCGCAAGCGTAAGATCTTCACAGCGCGAGAACGCATTAGCCGCCTAACGTCTCGCGAATGACGTTCGCCAATTCGTTTGCAACTTTTTCAATTTCGGCTTGGTTTTCCCCTTCGAGCATTACCCTCGCCAACGGTTCCGTGCCTGAGTACCGAAGGAGCAATCTGCCGCGCGAACCCAGCTTATTTACAATGTTTTGAGTGGCGTTTTGAATTGGCGGAACCTCCGAGAAGGGACGCTTTTCTTTCACCTCAACATTGACCAAAATCTGCGGAAGAGATTGAAAACCTGCAAAGAGTTCCTGAAGAGGCTTGTCTTCTTCCTTCATCGCGCGGAGTAGGCGAAGCGTCGTCACCAACCCATCTCCGGCAAGACTCACTTGAGGAAAGATGATGTGACCCGATTGCTCGCCCCCAAGACTGGCGCCCAATCGGAGCATTTCGTCCAGCACATACTTATCTCCAACATCGGTCCGGACCAGTCGGATTCCGCGAGATCTGAGGGCGATCTCCAAGCCGACGTTACTCATGACCGTAGCTACCACGGTGTCATCGTGCAGTTCGCCTTTCGACTGCAGGTGTTTTGCCAACACCCACAGGTAACCATCGCCGTTTACGAGCCGTCCTTCCGAGTCGACAAACAAAGCTCGATCAGCGTCGCCATCAACCGCCACGCCGATGTCCGCTTTCCATTTCACCACTTCATCCTGAAGACGTTCCATGTGCAGCGAGCCGCAATTGAAATTGATATTACGACCGTCTGGGTTGTCGTTAATCGACTTGACGGATGCGCCAAGACGCTCAAACAATTCAGGGGCAAACGCAGATGCCGCGCCGTTTGCGCAATCAACCACGAGGCGTAGCTTATCAAGCGCCAGACCGCTGCCGATCTCATTTTCAAGGTGATCCAAATAGCGGCTCCTTAGCGCTACGCCTTCGTCGCCGGCGCCAACGTCCGGCGCCGACTCGGAAGCAGGGCTCGCACCATTCGCGCCAGACAGAACGTCATTCTCGATCTGACGTTCCATTGCTTCATCCAGTTTGCGCCCGGAAGGCGAAAAGATCTTGATGCCGTTGTCCCGGAAGGCATTGTGGGAAGCGCTGATCACGATACCGGCGTCAGCCGGCAAGACACGCGCGAGAAAAGCAACCCCGGGCGTAGTGATCACACCCGCTGATTTCAATTGTGCACCCACGCGACTAGCGCCGGCAACTAACGCCCGCTCCAGCCATTCGCCGGATTCCCGCGTGTCTCTCCCGATAACAATTACCGGCAGACGGCCTATGCCATCCTTGAGATGAGCGGCGAGCGAAGCGCCGATGGTTTCTACCGTAGCTGCGTCCAGCGGGAACTTTCCGGCTTCGCCGCGCATTCCATCCGTGCCAAAAAGTTTCGTCATCAGTTAAGGGAGAACTGTCGCTGGATTATCGATGGGCGGGCAAGGTGAAGGCTGCCACGAAGGATGATGAATCCTTATCAAGCCCGAGATGGACTTCGCCACGCTTTCGCTCGACGATTTCCACCTGGATGTCGACAGTTGGATCCAGAATTTCGATTTTAGGATCAGATATGCTGATTGCGACATTTGAGAGGGCAAAGCTTTCCTTTCTACCTTCTAACGAGACAGTCTCGGTCGCAGCTTTTTGAACATTCCACAGCCGATCAGATGGGCCACGCAATCTCACGCGGCCCGGTATTGTGGTGAAGCCGGCAAGTTCATAGCCCTCCGCCAACTTGCCTTCAAACTTTACTTCGACGTCGACCTGCGTCTGAACGACGGGCTCCAGCCTGAGGGCAATCGTAGCCGGCCGAAAGCTTTGAATCGTGACGCCCACAGGAAGCGGCATTTGAACGGTTTCCTGCGACAGACGAACGACTCGCTCGCCGGGTTTTTGGTTACTTACATCGACAGTTGCTACTAAGCCTCGAGCGCCGATCTCATCCAGGCGCGCTGGGCTGCCAGCGAGAATGACCTCCACAGTCGTGGGGACATCATTACTTATTTCCAAATTCTCGTCCTTGACAAAATTAAGCTGGACCCCCGAAACGCGTTGCATCACCGGAGTATTCTGGCCGGTAACTGCAAACCAGAGAGCGACTGTTATCCCCGCAGCCAGCAGCTTTACACTCCAGTCATCGAGCAGGATCTTGCGTGTCCAACGCTCGAGCGACGACGGTGGCCGCGGAATTGGGGTTGTCGCCTCGTCTTCTTCGTCTTGAAAGGGCATTTTCCTGTTCGAAGTTAATGGATTGCCGACATCGTGTGTCGCCACGGTGACGTGTTAAACCGTAGCTTCAGACCGAAGCCACTTCCTCGGTCTCGGCGTCGCGCTCAGACTGTTTTTCCTGCTGCCGAGCTTTCTCGCGCTTACCTGAAACGTCGAGTGCTTCGGAGATTGCGGCTCGAAGTCGTGGCGCGTCCAGACCCCGTTTGATCTCGCCTCGTTGCACGACCGAAATCAACCCTGACTCCTCTGAAATTACCACCGCAAGCGCATCGGTATCTTCTGTGACGCCCAGGGCGGCACGATGTCGTGTTCCCAGATCTCTTGATAGCCGTGGGTTCAAAGTGAGCGGCAGGAAACACGATGCGGCCGCAACGCGATGACGCCGGACTATTACTGCGCCGTCGTGAAGCGGCGATTGCGGATTAAAGATGCTCACGAGCAAGTCATAACTAAGTTCCGCATCCAGCTTCACTCCACCGTCGATAATATTCTTGAGTCCAACATTGCGTTCAATCACTATCAACGCGCCAGTCTTCGTCGACGAAAGTGAAGTGGCAGCCAGGATTACCTCGTCGTAAAGGCCTTCCCCAAATTGCCCGAGCTGCTTGCGCGTAAACGGCATCCGAAAACGATTCCCGAACGTAATAAGCGCCTGGCGAATTTCAGACTGGAACAGAACGATGATCGCGACCCCAATGTAGAGGAGTGCGCCGCGCAATATGAATTCCAGTGTGGCGAGTTGTTGTCTGGCTGCGAACCAGTAAAGGAGGGCGAAGGCTCCAATCGCTGCGGCCATCGGGGCAGCGCGAGTTCCGCGGACGAGTTTCAAAACTGCATACACAAGCAAGAAGACCAGGACGAGGTCCGCGAGGTTGCGCGGCTCACTTAGTCTTCCCAGGTACTCCGTGTATGGCAGTAGTAGCAGCATCAGTTAATTCAAAACTGCGGACTTGCAATTGGCGATTCAGAAGCAGCAATTTAGTTTCACCAAACCGTAATCGAAAAACCCTTAAAAACCTTGAGCCGATGCACTTCGGCGTTATCAGTCGCCGTTTTCCTGCTTTCGGCGCGTCTAATAGGAAATACAATGTACGGTTACGGCCGTAGCTCTTTTCAGCTTGGGATTAAAGCTCCGCTGGGATTATCGCGAAAAAAGCCGACGCTGGCAATGGTGATTGGCTTCCAATAGAGTGAAGTCTTGCTTTGACGTTTCGAGAGCCGTCAGCGGAGACGATACTACGTCATCTCGTCTTCGTTTTCGAAAGCCGCCTGATTTTTCCGGTCTGCAGAAAACCGATCAATCCACCCCTGGAATCGATTACCGCAACTGCTCCCACGCCGTTTTGTTTCATCACTTCCTGGGCGGAATCGAGCGTGGTCGAAGATTCCACAAAAAGCTGCGGGTTGACGGGACGCATCACGCTTTCCACGGTTGTTCTCGCCCATTGTTCGCGAGGGAGTGTTTTTAGATCCTTCAGCGAAAGAATTCCTTGTAGACGGCCGTTAACCGCCACCGCAAAACTGGTTTGCCGGTGTAGAGGCAGGACTTCGTCAACGAGTTTGGTTACTGACAATCGCGGATCGAGCGGAACTGGAGGCGACATCGCATCGGCCACGGTGACGAGAGCAGTGTCCCTCGCTCCTTTTACTACCTTTGCGGCAGTGTCCAGGAGAAACAGGCCGACCAGAATGGACCAACCGCCCATGAAGTAAGGCTGCAACGGTTTCCAGTTTGGAGAAATCATTATGTAGACTCCAAACAGGATCAGCATTCCAGCTATCAGAACACCGCAAACGCCGGCCATGCGCGTGGCTTGTTTTATGTTTCCAGTTCGTCGCCAAAGGATTGCACGCAACACACGGCCGCCATCCAAAGGATAACCGGGGAAGAGATTGAACAAGGCGAGCAGTAAGTTGCCGGAAGCGATCATGAAAAAGACGACAACAGTCGCTGTGTAGCCACCCAGCGCGGCAATCCTGGCGCCGCCAAACGCAAGTAACGCGAAAAGAAAGCTGGCGGCTGGGCCGGCAACGGCTATACGCAACTCGGCTCGCGGGTTCTGAGGCGGGTTTCGTAAACGCGCCAGACCACCGAACGGATGAAGGACGATTTCCTCGATTTCGATTCCTTCCGCCCGGGCCATTAAGGCGTGAGACAGTTCGTGGCCGAACACAGAAAGAAAGAGGCCTGCCGTGGTCATGAATCCGAGGACCCAGGCAGTGGCGGGCGCGAGCGGCGGAAGACGGACGTTTGCAAGTACCACGACGTGGCTTTGTAGATTGCTCGCAATGAGCCAAACGCTAAGCGCTACTACGGCAAACCACCGGTAATCGATCCGCACAGGAATTCCATAGACGTGAGCAATAGTTATCTGCCGGGTGAAGATTTCCCTTAACCGCATAAAATTCCCGAAAAAAAGTGGTGAACAAATGCCAGGAGTTGTTCCCGCGGCTGTTCACCACCTGTATCAAGTCGTAAATGTGCTTGCTAATTAGAATGCGCCGCTTGCACGCTGCCAATCCACTTCCCAAAGGACCACTTTCTGTTCGCGATTCTTCACCATGATCGGTTCGCGCGGTTTGAGCTTGTAACGACTGCGAGCCTCCTTGGCGGTAGCGTCGCTCACCAGAATCTCTCCGCCCCTGGCGTTGGACTCCAGCCGCGACGCAGTATTTACGGTGTCGCCGATGGCTGTGTATTCGGAGCGTCGTTCCGAGCCTATGTAGCCGACAGTCGCTTCGCCCGTATGCAAACCGATTCCCACGCCGATCTCCTGAAGGCCTTCCTGCCCGAGCTCAACATTGATGCCAAGGATGCGTCGCTGCATTGCCACGGCTGCGTTAAGAGCGTTAGAAGCATCTTCGGGAGTAGTGGTCGGCGCGCCAAATAATGCCATCAGACCGTCGCCGAGATACTTGTCGAGCGTACCGCCGTGGGCAAATATGATGTCAGTCATTGCGGAGAAGTAACGGTTGAGCAAGCCGACGATTTTTTCCGGTTGAGCATGCTCGGAGATACTCGTGAAACCGCGAATGTCGGCAAACAGCACCGTGATCGTTTGATTGACGCCGCCCAGCTTGAAAGAGTCCGGGTTCTCCAGCATCTGTTTGACTACATACTCCGGTAAGAAACGGCTGTAGTTCGCGCGGGCCACTTCCTCACGGGCCAGGCGTTCGTGCGCTCGCGCGTTCTCGACAGCAATTGCCGTCTGGGCCGCCACGGCACTGATTAGTTCGAGATCGTCAGGTTTGAAGGCCGCAAACGGATCCAGACGATCAGCGTATATAGCCCCATGCACTCTCGATTCACCGACCAACGGAGCGCAGATTGTCGAACGCACGCCCTGGGACACGATGGAATCCACTCCGGCAAACTCTTCGTCAGACGCCGCGTCCTGAGACAGCAACGCCACGCGATCCTTCATCACCTTTCTGGTGATGGTCCGCCCAATGGTCAGCTTGCGCGCGTGATTGTTTAGGCTCTCATCTCGAGCGCGGGTGGCGATCGGATTCAATACCACGTCTTCCGGGTTACCTTTTCCGTCGCCTTCGGCCAGCAGCGCGACCACACGGTCGGCGGGCGTTGAGCGGAAGATAATGTCAGTGGCTTTGGCGAAGATGGTTTCGAGATCAAAAACCGAGCCGAGCGTCTTACTCATTTCGTAAAGCGCCGTAAGTATGTTTGCCTTACGTTGCAGCGCTTCCATTACCTTGTCTCTTGCCGGGGCAGTTGCCACGGCTTCGTCAGCCTTGCCGTGCAAAACCGTTGACATGACGTCGTTCGCCGAGATTAGCAGTTGAGTATGTCCCAGGGGTTTATCGTCATAACGGACGTCGGTTGTGCGCTCTTCCGGACGCTGTTCGAAACGTATTGTGCTGGCGCCGATGGTAATGCGATCGTCGTTTTTCAGAGTGTATTCGGGATGCGGACTGCCGTTAACGAAAACTTTGTTTGCGCTGCGACGCAGTTGTCCGTTGATTACAGCCCCGTCCACGACCATGAACGAACTGTCATCTGAGGCTTTGATGTGTGCGTGATAACGCGATGCCCGCGGATCATCGAGCACGACAGTATTGTCAGGCGCCCGGCCGATCGTGCAGGTAGTTTGCGCCTCCAGGCTGTGCTGCCATTGTCGGCCGCTGGCGTCGGTAATCTTTAGGAGTGCCATGATGAATGAGTCGACTCGAAGTGCGAGCGGTTATACTTCTAATACAAGAACGAAGCGGCTATCGCGGAAGCGCATTTCTAAGACTATGCTTTGGTCGATCCTAGCAGTATGGTCTAGCTGTGACAACTCAATAGCTTTAGGCTGGACAGTCACCCTCCGTCATTGACTAGCCCTGGCTCGGGACTGAAGCCAACATCCGGTGGGAACCATCCTGAATCACCCGCCTACTGCTTACGCTGCAATCGGAAAGCACTGCCGTTCTGAGTGTCGTTTGTCTCGATCATGAATTCTTAGTATTCGCCGAAAGTCAAGGCCAAAAACCCGGAGAGTTTGATCCGCTTTTCACGTACCAAGGCTTATGGAGCGAAAGCCTTGACGCTCCGCGAAAGCGCTTGTTAGACTCCAAACACTTACCAACTAGGGCCCGGCGCTTTACTGCGTCGCTCGGATTTCCCCCAGACCCGCGCGTGCGGCGCAGTCTGATTTTTCTAAATCGATGGAGGTGGCACGGTGGGCTTTAAAGTCGGCCAGAAAGTCGTTTACCCCAATCATGGTATTGGGACCATCGAGCAGATTGAACAGAAGCAAATCGGTGCAAACTCACTCCCTTTCTACACGCTTCGGCTCGCTGCTAATAACTCGCTAGTTTTGGTCCCCGTTTCAAACGCAACAGAAGTCGGCCTCCGTTCTCCGATTTCGTCCGGCGAATGCGAAGTGCTCTTCAAGGTGTTGGCAGACGATTTCTCAGTTCCGGCCAACGATTGGAAGGACCGTTTCAAGGAATTCTCCGAAAAGATGCGCAGTGGAGATATTTTTGAGGCCGCTGATGTCCTGAAGCATTTGACGTATTTGAGTCATGTCAAGCCTCTTTCATTCCGCGAACAACGAATGTTGGAACGCTCGCGCTATCTGGTGATTTCCGAGCTGGCTGCTGTTTGCCGCCAACCGGAATGCAATATCGAGCCGCGTGTGGAACAAGCTCTAACCCGTGCGTGCGCGAAACATGACCGCAGGCCTGCCCGCGCGCGAGCTGCCGGTGCTGCCGCTGGACACTGAAAGAATCCACAAAAACAACCACCCGAGCCCCCTTTCTAAGGGGGGACGTCTGGCTACGTGCTATGATCTGCTAATCCGGTTACACCCCCTGCAAATTTAAGATAGAATCCGGCGTATATCTCACCCAAAATATGGACGACTTACCCAGTTACTTTTCGTTGCTGTTGGCTTTAGAAACCGACGCGGGTAGTTCTACTTCAGCAACAGTTGTAACACTCAAGCTTCTTGCTGTTCTGGCGCTGGTTGCTGCCAATGGCTTTTTTGTCGCCGCAGAGTTTGCATTTGTTGGGGTTCGTCGTTCACGAATTGAAACGCTGGCGGCTTCAGGCGATAGCAGGGCCAAAAGATTGTTGACGTTGCTTAACAATCTAAACGCGTATCTCTCCGCCTCACAATTGGGAATCACTCTGGCGTCTCTCGCGTTGGGTTGGATTGGTGAACCTGCAATTGCAAGGTTGCTGGAAGGTCCTTTCGCCGGCATGCCAGACGCGTGGCGTCACGGCATCTCATTTGGTATCGCCTTCTCCATTATCACCTCGCTACATATCGTCCTTGGAGAGCAAGCACCGAAACTAGTCGGCCTGGAACGGGCAGAAAAGGTAGCGTTATTTGTCGCCTTGCCGATGCAGGCTTTTTATTGGGTGTTTCACTGGCCAATCAGGGTGCTCGATTGGGCGAGTGTCGCAATCGTCAAACTCTTTGGGTTGAAAGCTTCGCTTGACCACGCGTCAAGTTATACGGAAGCGGAAATTCGCCAGCTCATAGATACGTCGCGGGACAGTGGGCTTCTGCGGGCCGAAGAACGCAGGCTCATCCATCGCGTGTTCGAGTTTTCTGACACGCTCGTGCGCGAGGCAATGGTGCCACGTACGGAAATGGCCGCTATTCCCGCCGACTGTTCTCTAGAAGAAATGACGAAGGCGTTTGAAAAGTATCGCTATTCACGCTTGCCTGTTTATCGCGAGTCACTCGACGACGTAATCGGATTTATTCACAGCAAAGATGTCATGCCCTACTTGCTTCATCCGGAGAAGTTTCGGCTTCAAGACGTGTTGCAGCCGCCGCTCTACGTAGTCGATACCGCCCGGTTGGAGGATGTGCTGCGTCAAATGCAAAAGGCGAAGGCACATTTTGGTTTTGTCGTCGATGAACACGGTGGCCTGGAGGGCATCATCACATTAGAAGACCTGCTGGAGGAGATCGTTGGTGAGATTTCCGATGAGCATGACGAAGAGGTCAACGAGCAAATCACACCTGTGAGCGAAAACGAATACATCCTGGCGGGCGGACTAGCGGTGCGAGACATGAATCGCCGGCTGAAACTCTCTTTGCCGGAATCGGAAAACTACACAACCATCGTGGGCTTTCTCATGACAGAAGCGGGCCACGTTCTGGAGCCCGGCGAGGTGGTGAAGTATAACGATCTGGAATTCGAAATCGGCCGCGTTGAACGCCGGCGAGTGTTGACAGTCCGGCTTAAGCTGCCCGCCAAGCAAGAAACCGAGTTCCCTGAAGCAGGCGACACGGCTCGGGCCGCAAGGTTGACCTGAAACGCGCGCGATTAAAGTAAAGCTCCGCACACCATCCACCTCTCCCCCAACCTTCAAAGCCGTTAAGTTACACGAATCCAATGCTCGGCCAGCGTTCATAGACCAATTCGTTTTTGATCTTCTTGTTCGCAATGGTAAAGTTTCGGCAAAAGTCTGTTAACTCTCGCTTGAAAGTAGAACCGGTATGAGTTGGATTGAGGACGTTCACGCCCGCGAGATTTTGGACTCGCGTGGCAACCCCACCGTTGAAGCGGAAGTTACTCTCGAAAGCGGCGAGATGGGACGGGCCGCCGTTCCTTCCGGGGCCTCGACGGGTGAACACGAAGCTGTCGAACTGCGTGATGGCGACAAGAAACGGTACGGCGGGAAAGGCGTTCTCAAGGCCGTCCGAAATGTGAACGAAATAATCGCGCCCGCAATCAACGGTCTCGACGCCCTCGATCAAGCTGAGCTTGACGGCACTCTTATCAAGCTCGATGGCACGCCCACAAAGTCGAAGCTCGGCGCGAACGCGCTGCTGGCCGTGTCTCTCGCGACCGCGCGCGCTGCGGCCAATTATTTGGAGGTCGCACTTTACCAGTATCTAGGTGGTCCAAACGCCCGGACTTTGCCGGTACCAATGATGAATATCATTAACGGCGGAGCGCATGCGGATAACAATGTCGACTTCCAGGAGTTCATGATTGTGCCCGTGGGCGCTGAGAGTTTTAGCGAGGCCCTGCGTATTGGTACAGAGATTTTTCATACCCTGAAAGCGGTGCTGAAGAAAAAGGGATACGCCACCAGCGTCGGCGACGAAGGTGGGTTCGCGCCAAATCTTCGCTCAAACGAGGAGGCAATCGAGACCATACTCGAGGCGATTGTGCAGGCTGGATATGCGGCAGGTACAGATTGCCTGCTGGCATTGGATCCGGCAGCGAGTGAGTTTTACGATGACACGGCTTACGTTTTCAAAAAGAGCGATAAGCGAAAACTATCAAGCGAAGAAATGGTGGAGTTCTGGAAAACCTGGGCTGCAACTTATCCGATTATTTCGATCGAAGACGGAATGGCGGAGAACGATTGGAGTGGGTGGAAGCTTTTGACAGACGAGTTGGGTGCGCGGGTGCAGCTGGTAGGCGATGATTTGTTCGTCACCAATACCACGTTCCTTCGCAAGGGAATCGATCTCGGTGTAGCCAATTCAATCCTCATCAAGGTCAACCAGATCGGCACTCTAACTGAAACGCTGGACTGCATTGAACTCGCTAAGACGAATCGACGCACTGCCGTGATCTCTCATCGATCCGGTGAGACTGAGGATCCCTTCATTGCGGATCTCGCTGTTGCCACCAACGCCGGCCAAATCAAAACCGGGTCGCTATCCCGAACGGATCGCGTTGCCAAATACAATCAGCTACTGCATATTGAAGGTGATTTGCTCGGTGCTGCCCGTTATCCCGGGCGTTCGGCGTTCTACCAATTGCAGCCCCCCGTCTCAGGCAAAATGGGAGAGGGCCGCGCCGCAGGAACTCACGGGAGCAGCAGCAATAAATGACGGCAGTCGGGACAGGCGAATGGCGACGAGGTGAATACACCATCAGCACTGATAACACGCGCCTCGACCTCCAGGTAATCCACGACTTCATCTCTAATCAGTCTTACTGGGCGAAGGGCCGAAAGCTCGAGACCGTGCAACGCGCGCTCGACCACTCGTTGAACTTCGGCGTCTACAAAAGTGATCAGCAAATAGGTTTCGCTCGCGTAGTAACGGACTATGCGACATTCGCCTGGATTGCTGACGTCTTTGTTCTGCCGGAACATCGAGGCCACGGCGTTTCGAAATGGCTGATGGAAGTAATACTGGCCCATCCGGAGTTACAGGGTTTCCGCCGTTGGGTTTTGGCAACAAAGGATGCGCATGGTCTATATGAGCGCTTCGGCTTCATTCCTCTGCATCGGCCGGAGCGTTGGATGGAACGCCCCGACCCTGCCATGGAAGAGCGTCCGGATTATTGGGAAAAAGGGGCTTCAACCTAAGCGGGCTTTGAAGGATAACGATTGAACACCAAGCGCGGTCCATTGGCACTTATCATCATTGACGGTTGGGGTTACTCACCACAACGCGAGGGCAACGCCATCGCTCTCGCAGCAACGCCTTTTTACGATGAGCTTTGCGAAAACTATCCGCAAACGCTCCTGGAAGCTTCTGGTACACGCGTTGGTTTGCCTGCCGGAGTTATGGGAAATTCCGAGGTTGGCCATCTAAATATTGGCGCCGGCCGCGTGATTCGAATGGACGTTTCCCGGGTTGACTACGACATAGCGGCGGGCGAGTTTTTTCGCAATCAAGTGTTGGTAACGGCAATGGAAGGTGTGAAAAAGCGAGGTACGGCGCTACATCTGATGGGGCTGCTCTCGGATGGGCAGGTGCACTCGTCAATCCAACATCTCTATGCGCTACTGCGCATGGCGCGTGACCGGGGAGTGGAGCGAGTTTACGTCCACGCCTTCCTTGATGGGCGCGACACACCGCCAATGTCTGCCGTTGGTTACGTTCAGGTGCTGCAAAAGAAGATGGAGGAAATAGGTTCCGGCGAGATTGCTACTCTGGTGGGTCGCTATTACGCGATGGATCGCGACAAGCGCTGGGAAAGAACACAACGCGCGTACGAGTTGTTGGTACATGGCCTGGGTGACCATGCCTCCGATCCCATTAGCCCGATTACGCGATCGTACGCACGAGGAATAACGGACGAGTTTGTAGAGCCGATTGTGATTGTAAAAAGTGACGGCGAGCCGGTGGCTACGATCAAAGACGACGACGCTGTGATTTTTTTCAACTTTCGTCCGGACCGGGCTCGACAATTGACGAGAGCATTGGTAGTACCGGGCTTCGAAGAGTTTGATGTGACCGGCCGGCCGAAGATTGATTTTGTTTGTTTCACTGTTTACGACCGAACGTTTCCTCTTCCAGTTGCCTTTGCTCCCCACGATCACAAAAATGTTTTGGCTGAAGTTTGGGATAGCGTTAGCGTGCGCAATTACCGCCTGGCGGAGACCGAGAAGTATGCGCACGTCACTTACTTCTTCAATGGCGGCGTCGAAAGAGAACATAAATTTGAACGCCGTCTGTTGGTGCCATCGCCCAAAATCGCAACCTATGACCTGCAGCCTGAGATGTCGGCTTTCAAAGTTACGGACAAGGTCCTGCGCGCTATCGATGAAGGCGAGACAGACGTCTTTATTGTCAATTTCGCGAATCCGGACATGGTTGGCCATACCGGCAAACTCGATAAGACGATTGAGGCGTGTCAGTATGTTGACACTTGTCTCGGCTGGATTACTGGGGCAATAAGACGAGCGCGTGGATTAACGATGATCACAGCCGACCATGGAAATGCCGAGCAAATGATCGATCCAAAGTCTGGCGGTCCGCACACAGCGCACACGACTAATTTGGTGCCGTTTCATTTGATTGATGAAGCATCAAAGGGAGTGAAACTTCGAGATGGAGGCGCGCTGGAAGACGTGGCGCCGACGATTCTCGGGTTCCTGGGAGTTGAGCAACCCGAGGAGATGACAGGATGCGATCTGCGGAATTTGGATTGAAGCGACAGGCATCAACTTAGACGCGTTGCCGAAAGAGTGGAGTGTGTTTGATCCTCGCAACATCCTGGTGATTGACTTCGGACAGCTGGGGGATGTCGTTCTTAGTTTGCCCGCGCTGCGTGCGATTCGTGAACGATTTCCGGAAGCGCGCATCACGGTGGCTGTAGGGAAACCCGGTGCCGACATAATCGGCATGTCTGGTTATGCTAACGCGACGTTGGTGGTAGATCGGGTGGCTTTGCGAGACGGTCCGACGGTTATCTCTATCGGCCGGATATTTCAACTGGTAAGAAATGTAAGGCGCTCGCAGTTTGATTTTGTAATCGATCTGCATAGCCTGTCGGAAACCAACCTGCTCGGGTTTTTCTCCGGTGCCCCCAAGCGCCTGTATTCCCGCCGGCCCGGTCGCTCGTTAAATTATCTGGCAAACTTTCATCCGCGGCCGCCCGTCGAAGACAACACCAAGCATTCAGCCGAACGTTATCTCGACGTGTTACTTCCACTGGGTATTAAGAATGAAGCAGCGGTGCCGCGTCTTAAGACTCGGCAGGCGGACGATAACGCCGTCGAGAAACTTCTGAAAAAGGAGAAGGCCGGCACCGGTGCGCCGCTGGTGGGGCTGTTCCCGGGCGCGGGACACCCCGGACGTCGTTGGCCTTTAGAGCGTTTCGCCAAACTCGCCGATTTTCTTCAGCGGAATGAAGGGGCGCGCGTCGTTGTGTTTGCCGGGCCAGAAGAAGCCGACTTGGCCCAACAAATGCGGACCTTGTTTCCGCCGGCGACCATAATTCTGCAACGACTAACGATTTCGCAACTCGCATCCGCTCAAGCGCGTCTGTCAGTGTTTGTTTCCAATGACACCGGTCCCATGCATGTTGCTGCGGCAGTCGGTACGTCCGTGGTAATGCTCAGCGATCGACCCACCCCCAATAGCTTTGTCCCACAGGAGCAGCACCATAGAGTGGTCTACGGCGGCAAAGTGGCCGACCTGACTGTAGAACAGGTCTATTCTGTTACGTGTGAGGTTTTGGCGAGCCGCCGAACAGCGGCGTTGTTTTCGCGTTAACAATCGAAATTTACCACCAAGGATTTGGGGCGCCTTCATGAAGTTAATCCATTTAAGATTTCTAACTGCCGTTGTCGCGATCTTCCTTTTCGTGTTCCTGGCATCTCGTGCCGACTTCGTAACGCCTAATCTCGCCTCGCAGCAGAAAAGCAGTGACACAAAAGCAAAAACCGAAAACTCTTCCTCGGCCAGCACGCCGGACCGAATTTCGAGTTCTGACCTCGCGCAACGTATTAACGAACAAATCGAAAGAAGTGAGTTTGCCTCGGCACGCTGGGGCATTAGTGTCATCTCACTTTCGGATGGCGCGAGTCTCTACCAAAGAGACGCCGACAAACTTTTCACGCCCGCTTCTAACATGAAGGTTTACACGACCGGAATCGCGTTGGATCTGTTGGGGCCAGACTATCGCTGGCGCACTTCCGTCTACGCCAGTGCTCAGCCTGACCCAGCCGGGACCGTTCAAGGCGATCTCATACTCTACGGGCGAGGAGCTCCTGATTTGGTCTTAAATAACAAAGACCTGAGCGAAGGCTCGTTGACAAAACTGGTCGATGATCTTTATGCACGCGGTGTCAGAAGGATCGCAGGCAATGTTATTGGGGACGAGAGTTACTTTCGCGGCAGCGCGCTGGGTGACGGATGGCAGTGGACGGATATCCAGTGGTACTTCGGCGCGGAAGCAAGCGCACTTTCGATCAATGAAAACCAAATCGACGTCAATGTCATTCCGTCCTCCAAGTCTAGTACCCCGCCGGACGTCAAGACGAACGATCCCACCGGTCTTGTGACGATTGAAAACCGGATGAGTGAAAAGAGTAGTCCTGTTCGTCCGACTATAGGTTTGTATCGCGGCCTGTCCGATAACAACGTTCAAGTTTGGGGTGAGTTTGCTCCTGCGACTAAAGGCTTCGGCGCTCGCCTCTCGGTACACAACCCAGCCTTGTGGGCGGCGCGATTGCTTTTTGACGCGCTGAAGAAGAAAGGGATAGCGGTTGAGGGCCAGGCACAGGCTCGTAATTCCCGTGTACCCCGGGACCAAAGATTCGATCCATCGCGAAATGTCGAGCTCGCGTTCGTGAGCAGCAAGCCTTTGTCGGAGATCGTCAGGACGACAAATAAGGAAAGCAACAACCTCTACGCCGAATTGATTCTGAGAACACTTGGACGAGAGCGTCGCGCCATGCTTGAACTGCCAGAACCTCCGGGCAGGGAACTGGGCGATGATGAAGCCGGTTTGGCTGTCATGCGATTGTGGCTGTCACGCGCTGGTATCGCCACTGCGCAGCTTGCGCTTCACGATGGTTCCGGGCTCTCGCGTTTGGATTTGGTTACGCCAGATGCTACGGCCAAGTCGCTGTTGGCTTTCTCAAAAACTGCTTCCGCTTCGGTGTTTCGAGAGTCTCTTCCCAACGCAGGGAAGGACGGAACGCTGGGAGGCCGGTTGACCGCGCTGAGCGATCGGGTTTCAGCTAAGACCGGTTCGTTGACCTACGACAACTCGCTTTCCGGCTACCTGACGACATCGGATGGGAAGCACTTCGCCTTTTCTATTCTGTGTAATGATCAGACCGGCCCCGGCAACAGCATCCGAATGATCGACCAAATCGTCACCATGCTCGCGTCTTTCCCGGAGATCGCCCCCGAAAGGGCGCAAAAATCCCAATAAAACAGCCGAAGTAGGCCATCGTTGACTATAGACAAACCTCGTTAAACCCGCTATATTGGCTGAGCCTGTGCTGCCGTGTGAGCAGACTGGCAGCCTCCGCATCGAGTTTTTCCAGTCCCACCCTCTTAAGTCCAGGAGCCAAATCATGTTGAGAAGGATAGTTAGCTTCGCTTTGACCGCAGTCGCCGTGGTGACATTCGGCGCCACCTCGAAGGCCCAATCTAATCTGACGGCCAAGGCGACTGTCGTTAACCCGCCTACTTCCAGTGTCGTCGTTGAAAGTGATCGAATCAGAGATGGACTGGTCGGTCCGGTACGCAGAGTAAGGACTGAGATTGCCAAACTGGGAAACGAGAATGGCCGACTCCAGGAAGGCAAGCATGCGCTGCTGGAAGTTGTTGCCTATGACATCAAAGGCAACAAGGTGGAGAACCAATATTTTCCAGTCGCGGGAGCAAATCTCACCGGTAAAGAAGTTTATAAGTATGACGACAAGGGAAACATCAGCGAGATGACGCTGCTGAATGAAGACGGATCGCTTCTGGGTAAAGAAATCTACAAGTACGAGTTCGATTTCGCCGGCAACTGGAACAAGATGACAACCTCGGTCGCCGTGATCGAAGGTGGCAGAATGTCGTTTGAGCCGACCGAAGTAACCTATCGTTCAATCATGTACTACCTCGACGCGAAGATGATGCAGATGGCCCAGGGGGAGTCTCAACCGCCCGCGGCCACATCGACTGGAGTAGCAGGGACGAACACACCCGTGAAACCCACACCAGTCGAAGAGAGGCCATCAAACAACAACCCGACCGTCAAAGCGAAAACATTGCCGGCTTTACCCGCTGCCTCCACATCAACTGATAGGTTGAGTGTAGGATCAGTAGAACCCGTCGGCATGAAATCCGCTCCCGCTGGACAGTCTCCACAGATCCACCTTGATTCGGAACCGCCTCCGCCGGCGCCCAAACCAATCCTCAAACCCGTCTCGGGTGGCGTACTTAACGGTACTGCGATCAATTTGCCACCGCCGGTTTATCCGGAGACGGCCAAGCGGTTAAGAATGTTTGGAGTCGTTGCCGTGGAAGTTATTATCGATGAAACCGGCAAAGTGATCGCTGCGCAGGCCACAAGCGGACCGAACGGGTTACGAGAAGCCGCGATGCAAGCTGCTTTGAAAGCTCGTTTCTCACCGACGAAACTTTCTGGTCAGCCCGTGAAGGTCTCCGGCGTTATCAACTATAAGTTCTCTCTCTCTAACTGAGGTTCAGCCAAATGCGCATTCGCCGCATCTGCGTCAACTATTCCGTCGCTACCTAACAGGAGTTAATCTGATGGCACTAACCGGACACTTAAGCGATCTCTCACTTTCCGAATTAATCGAGTTTTTCTGCAACCAGCGCAAGACCGGGCAGCTTAAGGTTCTTTATCCGGAAGGTCACGGCTATTTCTATCTTCAGACGGGCTCAGTTGTGGACGCGCGCATTGGAGTCTTGCGGGGAATCGATGCGGTCTATTACGCGCTAACACTGCCTAACGCGAAGTTTGAATTTGGTTCCTCAAGCGAACCCATTGAACGCACGATCAACCAGCCGTGGACGCAGGTCGTGTTGGAAGGTCTGCGTCGCCTCGATGAAGGCGTTGTTCCCGCTCCGGCTTTTCCCGCGGACTACACTGAAGAGCAGGACGCGCAGGATGCAAGCGAGCAGAACACATCTTTTACTGAACTGGATCAACTGCGTGTGCCTTCGTTCCTTTCTTTCATCAGCAAAGAGTCGATGGGCAAGCGACGCTATATGATTGCTAGCGTGGTTACTGTTGTGGTTTTGATGACCGTGGCTGCCATTGGCGTGCCGGCCGGTTGGTACGGTCGCACAGACCTGACGGCTGTAAGCCAGCCATTAACAGCCGCAACAACCACTAAGCCGGCTAGCTCAACAGTTCCCGAAGTGGCCACGGAGGAAGTTGCTCAGCCCGCCGAGAACAACGAATTAGCCGATGCTGCAAAGCGTCAACGTGACAAGGAAAAAGCCAAAGCGCGCGAAGAGGCGCGACAAGATAAGGCGGCACTGCTCAACTCGCCGGCGCCAACTTCGCCCGCGGCATCGACCAATGTAGTACCTGAAACGGCAAAAGCGAGTCCGAAGAAAATCACTGTGACCGTTGTCTATGATGAATCAGGTCGCGTGACACAGGCATCAGGCGGCGACGCCGGTGCAGTTCGTATCGCTCGGCAGAAACGTTTCCCAGCAGGGAAAGCGGGTTCGGCCACCGTGACGATTCCGGTAAACTAAGTCGGACGCAAAAAGGCAAAAAGAAGGGGTAAAGTCAGCCGTTGACTTTACCCCTTTCGCTTTGACTTCTCCTCCTAGTTTTTGTGTTATCTGGCCAGTCCGGCCATCCCAAGGACTACCAGCAGCGCACGCTTCAATCCAGCGTCCCGCCCGCGCGGGTCATACCATTCATCCAGAGCATGAGAGTTTCCGGAGGTCCCACCCGCGCCCAGCGTGATCGCGGGAATCCCTAACGATATTGGCAGGTTTGAATCGGTGGAAGCACGGTTGAGACGTGGGGTAGAACCAACGGCTTCAGTAGCTTCGCAGGCGAGTCTAACTATCGCTGCGTCAGCAGGAGTCTCGCCGCTGGGACGTTCGCCAATCAGGTTGACTTTCAACTCTAGCGGTCGCTCGCCGTTACGCCGTCCGGCATTTTCATCCTCAGCCGCTTCTCGCACGGCTCGTCGAAAGAAAGCATCCAGCTTGAGCAGCTCGTCCGCACTTGTCGATCGGAGGTCTACGTCCATCGCTGCTTCCTGCGGAATTGCGTTGATGCTACTTCCACCTTCGATGCGCCCAACGTTGAAAGTTGTTCGCGGTTCCTTTGGCGCGGGATACGACGCGAGTTTCGAAATTGCTCGCCCTAATGCGTGCACCGGATTGGCCACCCCGAAATCGCCCCACGAGTGTCCGCCTACGCCACGAAAAATAACTCGATACCGACGCGAACCGAGCGCACTGTTGGTGATGCGATCAATGTCAGCTCCGTCGAAACTGACAAAGCCATCGATCCGATTAGCCCATTCGCTATCCGTCAGCAAATACCTTACGCCACGCAGATTTCCTTCACCCTCTTCACCCACGGTTCCAACAAACAACAGCGAACCTTCGGTGGCGATTTCAATTTTCTCGAGAGTTTCCACAATCGCCAGAAGCGCTGCGAGTCCACACCCATCATCAGAAATGCCGGGCGCTAACAATCTGCTGCCGACACGACGGACAGTAAAATCAGTGCCGTCAGGGAAAACGGTATCCAGATGAGCACTGACTACCAGAAGCGGCGACCGCAAGCGACCCTCGCGCAACGCCACACAATTCCCTTCAGCGTCTACATGGGCGTTGACCAGACCCAGGTCGCGAAACTTCCGAGCGAAATATTCGGCACGTTTCTTTTCACCAAACGGCGGCGCCGGGATGGTGCAAATGCGAATCTGCTCTTCAGTAATCTTCTCCAACTGCGAATCGATAAACTCAAAAGCACGCTTCAACTCCGGCGAGTTGAGCAACCTATCGACCTCCACAGCTCTTGAGCTTGCTTGC
Source organism: Acidobacteriota bacterium (assembly GCA_030913905.1). GTDB lineage: Bacteria > Acidobacteriota > Blastocatellia > Pyrinomonadales > Pyrinomonadaceae > PSRF01. Next base: position 7,214 of record JALZOO010000476.1, on the reverse strand, counting down.
ACGGTTGACATAACACGAGGCCTAACCAACGAGGAAAACGGAAGGGAATTACGTCAGAACTTCATTCGTTAACTTCAAACCAGCTGCATGATTTCATCGTCTGCCAAAACAGCGGAAGCCTGTTTAGCTCGATCGTATATGCGGGTAACGCGCTCGTCACTTGGTTCAATACCGCGCCGCTCGAGCCAATAAATTACATTTGACTTGCCACTCATCGGCCCGATTTCCACAATCTGCTCGAGCCCAAACTCACCAGCCGGCACGCCTGAATAAACCAGGTCGGCGAGCTCCCGTTGGCCTTTCTTATAACTCTTGATGACAGCAGCCGCATGCACGCCCGTCGCGGTCCTGAAAGCGTCGCGTCCAAAGACGGGATAGTTCACCGGAATCGTCCAACCACACGCTTTCGAAACTGACGCACAATACTCGCCGAGACGCGAAAGATCATTCTGAATCCACCCCATCAATTTCAGGTTGACCAGCAGCTGGTCCATAGGCGTATTGCCCACCCGTTCGCCGATCCCTAATGCGGAGCCATGTACTTGATCGGCGCCACCCTGGATAGCCGCAATTGAATTGATCACACCCAGGCCTCGATCCTGATGGCCGTGCCAATCGAGACGAATGCCGCCCCCTTGTTCTTCGATAATCTGCTTAACAAACCGCACGACGGAACGTGCACCGTCCGGAGTTGAATGTCCGACGGTATCGCAGACGCACACGGCCTTTGCTCCGCACCGAATCGCAGTCGTATACAGAGCCCGTATGGTTTCAGGGTTGGCGCGAGTGGTGTCTTCAGTGACGTACATCACCGGAACGCCGCCGGCGACTGCAAAACTGACGGCCTCTTCAGTCAATTTCAACAGCTTGTCCAGGGTCCAATCTTCTGCAAAGAACCTGATGGCGGAAGATCCAATAAAGGTGCAGGCTTCGATCGGAATGCCGACCCGTTGTGAGATGTCGATGATAGGCTGAATATCGCTGCGATGCGTACGAGCTGCGCAATTCGGACGAATCTTCAGCTTCTGCTCGGCTATCTCGCGGGCCATCAGCTCAACACCGGCCGCATGTGTGCCGCCTGCGCCGGGCAAGCCAATATCGGCGGTGTCGATACCCAGAGCGTCCATCAAATGAAGCAGTTCGATCTTCTGTTCGACGGCTGGCTCGCAAACTGAAGGAGACTGCAAACCGTCGCGCAGCGTTTCATCGTCAAAACCAATGTGACGGTTGGGATGAATCAACGTAGGCTCGATTGTGTTCCAGTCGTAAACTAGTTCATCAACGGACACGCGGAACCTCCAACTACGGCAGTCTCGAAATTGAATTAGAAATTTGATTACAGCAACCGGCCATGACGAATGTCAAGCCGACTATTCCGAAGCAGTTTTGACGTCGAGCGCTGCAGTGTTATAGCCTCTGACGCGTTTTGCCGAACAAGATTCCAGTTGTCATCTGCCAAATTTGAACCAGCAGGCACCCACTCAATCAAAGACCATCGCACTGGGCTCTGATCGTGCCGCGAAAATCATGGCTGTCCGGGCAAGCATTGCACGGGTGTCAGCAATTGATCCCACGTGGATTGACGCGACCGTGTTGGCGCGCCGAGTAGAGACTACCGTTCCGGCAATGCCCATGAACGACTGGGAGCTGATGCAGGGTGCGCGCGAGCGGGCGCTCGCCGTCCGAGACTTGTTACTGGCGCAGCGACGATCGGCCGAGATTTATGTTGGACTCGAAGGCGGCTTCCATTCGATTTCAATTGAAGGCGAGTGGCACATCTTCCTGCGCGGGTGGGCCTACGCAACGGACGGAAAAACCGGAGCGTTTGGCGCCACACCATCGATCAGTGTTCCGCAGTCGCTGGCGAAGAAGGTTATCGAGGGAAAGCGCGAACTCGGGCTGGTGATCGACGAAGTGGCGGGAGTGACAGATGTGCGTAGCCGTCAGGGTGCCTGGGGTATTCTCTCTCGCGATCTGGTTACGCGGGCAATGAGTTTTGAAGTAGCGCTAATTGCGGCGTTCGCACCTTTTTACAATAAGGAGATGTACACTACGGATTCGTAAGGCAACTGTTAGTTTGCGCTTTAATGAATTTGGGTTTGAACGTCAAACATGGAAGAACTTATTGCACAGGTCAACGACGGCGAACCAACACACCATTCACGTGTAACTACGGGTTGGATTGAAGTGATCGCCGGCTCGATGTTTTCAGGAAAATCGGAAGAGCTGATACGTCGCCTTCGTCGCGCAAAGATCGCGCGCCAAAAGGTCCAGGTGTTCAAGCCCGATATCGACTCGCGGTTTTCGAACGATCATATCGTCTCGCACTCAGAGATGCGACACGAATCAGCAAACATTCGCAGTGCGACCGAAGTCCTGGCAAAGGTGGAACCAGACACGGAGGTGGTTGGGATTGATGAAGGCCAGTTTTTCGACAATGAATTAGTCGGCGTAGCTAATGAGCTTGCGAAGCGCGGTGTTCGCGTGATCATCGCCGGGCTGGACCAGGATTACACCGGCAAGCCCTGGGAACCGATGCCGCAACTGCTTGCCATTGCTGAATACATTACGAAGACGCACGCGATCTGCATGAAGTGTGGCCAACCGGCAAACTACACGCAGCGCACTTTTGAATCTGAAGAGCGCGTTGCGGTCGGTGGTGAAGGCATGTACGAAGCCCGTTGCCGCAAGTGCTTCGTTCCTCATGCGGACGCGCCGACTATTCATCCCGACTAAGACCATTACCGGTTAAGGCAGTGATTTCACCACAGTCTCAATCTTAGAGTTAACGACATCAAGTGCGACGTTCACTTTAGAGCCTGACCTCAACTCGAGGACGATCGTTTGCGTCGCGGCCGTGGCGGTGACGCCGAGCGCTCCGAGTCCTGACAACCGCAGGCTTTTGCCATCTTCCGCGATCTCAACGTTCGTCGAGGCGAACTGGGTTTTCCTGAAGAATACTTTGGATACGTCCTTTAACCCCTCGCCATCGATGACGGCTTCATCGGAACCTACGGTAATCCTCTCTCTCGCTTTCGGCGGATCTGGCTTCTTTGGCGCCTCGAGCGATGGGATGTTGATTGCAAACGGCGGCTCGTTCGGTCTTTGCACAAGGATGTATTTGTGTGACTTGATGTGCGCCGCGTCCAGCACGATTAGAACCAGTCGGTCGTTATCGGCGGGGGTGCCGATGGATTGCGGTATCACACCAGCGGGCGCGAGCACCGTCAACCCATTCAGTCGAGATCCGTAGAGCAAGAACTTGATTTTGGCGCCCCCCTGTTCGAGCAGCACCATGCGTTCGGTCTGGCTGGGCGGTTGGAAGCTGGCGAAATGAGCGTTAGCGATGCAACCATCTGTCGGAAACAAAGTTTGAACTGTGACCTGTGGGTTGGCTACCAGCAGGGCAGTTGGTGCTAGAAAAGACAGCTCGGCGCCATTTCGCTGCAGTGGAGCGTCGGAAAACCCGAAGACGCGCTGCCCGATGACGAAGACGATCGGCGGTGTAGGATTTAACCAGTCTGCAGAATCGACCTTCGCCCACTCCGGATGGTTCACTTGAAGCTTAACGCGGCTGTTTGTCTCATCGATCGTGGTTACCTGTGGGACCGCCGTCATTAACAATGGGCTGGCGGCGGTGCAAAGCAAACCTCCGAAGGCTAGCTGAACCTCCGTGCCGTCATGAGCAACCAGAAAGACTTTTCTCGTAGTGAGATCCGAGAGTGTTGCAACGAACCGGATCCCGGAGTAGCGATGCTTAAATCGGTCACCTTCAGTTAGAACCACGGGGCCGATGCGCACATTGGTACCAGGTAGAAAACGTCCAGGCAATTTTACGAGAACATTACCGCCTCCTAAGTCTTCCAAGCTGTCCCTAAAGTTGAAGACAGTTGGATCAACAGCCAATTCGTACCTCGGGATGTCGAAAGGAAGAGCATTAAGAAAGTGTCCCCGCACGGATCCAGGAATTATGCTTTTCTGAACGCCGCGCTTACGGTCGAACCGACGCCAGTAGGACCGAACAGTCACCTTTCCGATCTCTGTATCTGAAGCATCCGGCGGAACCGATAAGGCGAGTCGGACAAATGTCGTCTTATCTGCGATCCGAACTATGCGGCGCCCGAGCACAGGACGGAACTGCCACAAGAAACCAACTCTCTTTTTGGTCCGATTGCCTCCGCCGCGGACTGGACATGTGTCAGTGGGTTGCTCTTCGGGAGTGAACGTCAGCGCAACCGTGTCCTGGTCTTGAACAACGTAATGCGTCTTGTGGCCGCGTAGCCAGGAACCGGAAAACCCCACAATCTGAGTAGCCACGCCACCGCTAATTGATGTGCTCTTGTCGGTGATGGCGGCCACGTTGTAGGTCTTCTCGCGTGGCAAGAGAGCCGCAATTGCCGGAGGCTCGTTTGAGACGGTCGCACATACGTTTTCAACCTCCACCTCGACGATTGCAACGGCGTCCTGGTACCTCTCGTCCGGCTTCACAGAGATGTCGAAGCCGAGGGTTGTCTTCAGCTTTGTCATCTTGTTGCCTAACCCTGGCCCACCCCGGATGTAGTGGCTAGACAAATCACCGGAGAGCATTAGCCGGAGACCGTTGATCTCGGCGGTTAGTTGCATCATCTCGTTCAGGACGTCTGAAGAGCTAACCGAAAAAGCCGAAGGGAGTGTGGTGGTGGGCGCCGGCGCCGTTACCGGAGGTGGAGCGAATTGCGGTTTAGTAGTTTGCACATCTTCGGTAGCGAGGTTGCTAACGGTTTGCAGACTGCCGCTCGTCGCACCGGCAGCAGTAATCTGGGTGGTTGTCTCAGTTGGCAGCTTCGTGTTGGTAGTTACACCGGGAACAGAGGGCCCTTGCACATTGAATCCGACACTGGAGATTTGCTGGGAAGCTCCCGACACAGCACCCAGCCTGTCAGAGAGTGCCTTCTGCTCGACAAGTTGGAGCATAGCCAGACGCGCCTCAAGCTCCTGAAGGCGCTGCTGAAGCTGTGCGTCATCGTAAACCCTTGGCTCTCCTACCGTGATACCGTTCTCAGCGCGGTCACGTTTCTCAATCTTTTGGGCTTCCAGATCAGGAGGAGTGGGAGCCGGGACCGCAGACGAGACTAGAGCCGGCAACTCAGGCCCGGAGATGGCCGGTGGAATAAAGTAAGTCGCTGGGAATACGAACGACAGTAAAGCTGCTGCGACGTTGACGCGCTGGATTCTCATACTTTGTCCTTTGAAAACCTTACTCGGTTTTTACATTTATTTTTTGGGGGCCATCTTCTTGGTTGTCTTCTTGGCTGTCTTCCTGGCCGTCTTCTTGGCACCCTTTTTCTTCTTGATTGAAGCTGACTCCGGTCCCGCCGCACCGGCGTCAGTAATGAAAATCACTGGCACATTGCCAACGAATCCATTGGTCCCGTCAACCCAGATAAGATCTTTGTCCTTCAAGCCGCGGTTGGCCAGGAAATCAGTTGCGGCCCCGAAGGGATTGCCTGCCCCTTCAATTGCTAAGCGTGTTCCGTTCAGTCGGGACACCCCTGCGCTGACTCTCAAAGTCCCTTGTGTGATCATTACAATCTCCTTTTGATGGACCCCTTCGGTTTGAACAATTGACGAGGTCTTTAACCTTAAAATGGCCCGATGCGAAGACGTTTCACGGGCAGACAAAAATCTTTTGCGTTGACATCACACGTCGGTGAAACGCGCTTCGCATGTCGTGCGACTTGCGAATCTGAGGGCTAAGCCTCTGCCGGCCGATCGAATAGCGGTTCCAACACACTGAGAATTGTTGAAACGAAGACAGCCAGGAAACCCACCAAGGCGCTTTGCAGTGGGTCGTTAATGTATGGGTTACTAGGAACGGCCAGCGCCCAGATAAGAAATGCGATCGTGGCGGCAATGGTCTTCCACCATGGCCATTCCAGGAGATTGGGAACAGTAGGTTTTAGCTTGGCCACTTTTCTTTTTCCAAAGTAGATGACCAGTACCAGGACCGGTGTCAGAACGGCAAAGAACCAATAGATGAACTCTGTGGTGATGAAATAGGCGAAGCTTTTTAGAGCTGCTGCTGCGGAAAGAGCAGCAATGTAGAGGGTGATAGACTCCGTCGGAATATACTTAACAAGCATACTCAAGGCGTTCGTCACCTGATTGTCCTCGAAGGCTTCTCGCGCCGCTGCCTTTGCCAAAGGCTCCCGTGAGGCGCGGGTCAATACTTTTCGGATTTCGTTATCAGTGAGTGAATTGATGCTCATATGTTCCTCTTTTGGTCGTGCTGTTGAGACTTCTAGTTCTGCGCTGAAGCTCGCGTGGAATGCCCGCTCAGACACTAATGACGTCTGGACCTAAAACATTTCTTCCGATTCTAAAGCTTTTCGTTGACAAGGGATTAAGCGGGATTTAGTCTGCGCGCGTATCACAAGAGCCCTGATCCTCCGAAATCCGAAAAGCGCGAACGCCGCTTGGAAGCAGTTCCTCTTCGCAGGGCGCTGCCTTCTTGGTTCGAGGACCTTCTCCAGAGTCGTCAAAATGAATTCAATCTGAGTGAGTGCCCGCAGGAATAAACCGGGCGAAGCACGGTGAACGGCAAGTATGAGTCAGGAATCTTTCAATAAACTACTTGGTTGGCTTGATCCGGATCCCGAAACAGCCGCTCAGAAGTATTTAAAGATTCAACTGCGGCTAACTACGTTTTTTATGTCCAATCGTTGCGGTAACGACTCGGAAGATCTCGCCGACGAAACTATCGACCGCGTGATGCGAAAGTTGGATGAAGGCACGGTTCCGGACCGCTATGTCGGAGACAAGGTCTTTTACTTTCTTGGGTTTGCACGGAACATATTCCACGAGTATCGCCGGCGCCACCCCCCGCGAGTCGAGCCCGTGCAGTCGCCCCCCCTGTCAGACGACCCTGAGGACAATGACGCGTGTCTTGAGTCGTGTAGGAAACCGTTGAGTCCTGAGGATCAGTGGTTAGCTATCGAGTACTATCGGTATGAAGAAGCGAAAAGTGAACATCACATCAGGCTTGCAGAGCAACTGGGGCTTAGTTTAGCGGGGTTGAGAACACGCATACATAGAATCCGCAAGGTTCTTAAACCGTGCATTGAAGAGTGTCTCGAACGGCGTCAGAATTGAAATGTTTTGCCTCGAGAAAACATTGGAACCTAGAAGGTCTGCTGTGACCGGAAAGTCGGCTTAAAGATGAGACCCAGTCACGA
>JALZOO010000471.1 GCA_030913905.1 Acidobacteriota bacterium | reverse complement strand
CCTGCCGTCTTCAGACGGCTAGCCCGTCAGGGCGATTAGGCCAGCCGTTTTACGGCTGGTTACCAAGGGCCGAGATTAATTGTTTAGGCCGCTTCAGCGGCTTTCAGAATCTTTCTCAAGCACAGGACTGAAGTGGGTAATCGTTGTGAAAAACTAGAACGAACACCATGCTCGCGGCACCACGAACAAACGAATTGAACGTACTGATGAAGATTATCGAGAAGGCCGCTGAAGCGGCCTGATGACGTAATGGAGTGCGTCCTGAACCAGCCGTAAAACGGCTGGCCTAAATGCCCTTTGGGCTAGCCACCTGAAGGCGGCATTATCTTTTTGCGCCGCACGTCGCCGCAGCAGAGCCACAGGCGCAGATTGAGTCATTCATTCTAAGTTCTGTGTTTTTGCGGCTAGTGCAAGGGCACGCAATGGGCGATTACTCTTCGCCACCGCCGTTGTATTGGTCGAGTTTACGGTAGAGGGTCTTGCGGCCGATGCCCAGGGCGCGGGCGGCGTGAGTCTTGTCGCCCTTCGTGTAGTCCAGTGTAGCTTCAATCGCCTGCCGTTCGATCTCATCCATCGATGACGGCACGGTAACTTCAAATGTAGTAGTGCGGCCTTCGCTAGCCGCCCTCGCGCGTTCGACTTTGATCCGATCCTGCTCCTGCAAAGCAGTCTTGCTGATGCTTTCCGGCAGGTCTTCCAATTCAATCTGTCTGCCCGAGGCGATAATCACGGCGCGCTCGATTGCGTTTTCCAGCTCGCGCACGTTGCCGGGCCAGTCGTAAGTGATCAATGCCTGCAACGCGTCCTTGGAAATGCCCGAGGTGAAGCGTCCGGTCTTCTGTTTGTAGTGTTCAAGAAAATAAATGACTAGCGGATGAATATCTTCTGGACGCTCGCGCAACGGCGGTAAGCCGATGGGAAACACTGACAGACGGTAAAACAGATCACGGCGAAAAGTACCCAGCTCTGTTGCACGTTCCAGATCCACATTAGACGCCGCAATCACTCTCACGTCGGCTTTCAAAAGTTCATTTCCGCCGACGCGGGTAAACTCGCCGTCCTGCAAAACGCGCAGCAGTCGAACCTGTGCCGACAAACTCATCTCGCCAACTTCATCGAGAAACAACGTCCCGCCGTTGGCCTCTTCGAATCTGCCCTGGCGCCTGGCGCGCGCGTCCGTAAACGCGCCCTTCTCGTGTCCGAATAGCTCCGACTCAAGCAGTGTTTCGGGAATCGCCCCGCAGTTTAGTTTCACATAGGGCTGATTCTCCCGGCCGGAGTTGAAGTGAATCAGATTCGCGAGCAGTTCTTTTCCGGTACCCGATTCACCCTGAATCAAGACAGTCGTCTGCGTGTCTGCCACGCTCAGTGCCAACTCAATCGCGCGTCGAATTGCCGCTGCCTGGCCGATGATGCGATCTTCGCCGTAGCGCTCGTGCAGCGCGTCACGAAGATTCATCACCTCAGCCGAAAGCTGATCGCGTTCGAGCGCAGTGCCGATTTGATCCGCAATACCTTCGACCAGCGCTACCTCATGTTCTTCAAATCCCGCGCGAGCTTCGCTCCAGACAAGCCCCAACATCCCAAACGTGCGTCCGGCAACGCGCACCGGGGCAACCAGCGCCGCGCGGCCGCCAAGTATGGAATTGAACATCAGACGAAAAGGAAATGGCAGATCGGTATCGAGCAAACGAAGCGTCTTGCCTTCAGCCAAAACTTCCATGGCCGCCGGAAACTCAGTCACATCGAGAGATTGACTATGTTCATCAATTAACCCCTGCACAGCATCGGTGGTCGCGTGCGGCGCAGCCTTGAATGCAGCCAGCGTTATGCGGCCACCCTTCGGATCCAGAACTCCCAGCGCCGAGTAGTCAGCGCCTACCAATGTAATCGCGCGCTCGAGCACGAGCGACGAAACCTCACGAAAGTCAGACCGCGCGTTGAGTGCGTTGGCAATTTCCAGCAGCGCCCGCTTTGTTTCCGCTTCACGCTCCTTGTCTGTGTACAGCCGTGTGTATTGATAACCGACTGCAATCTGTCGTGCGATGGATTCCAGGAAAGCAACTTCATCGTCCAGCCAAACGCGAGGCGTGCGTGTGGTGTGCATGCCCACGAGGCCGAGCACGTCATCTCCAAGCACCACCGGGACAACTAACAAGGACCGTGTGCCCAAACCCTTTGCCAGGAACCGAACCTTCTCATCCAGGTCCGGCTTTGAGGTGTCGTCGAGACGAATGGGTTTGGTGATATCGACGTGTTCAGAAAGTTGCCCGGCATCAAGGGGAAGGCGCGTGCCCAGGCTGGAGGGAACGTCGTTGCTGGCGCGCCATTCGTGGCTGATTCTCAACTCACTGTTCGAGGCAAGTTGGATAACGTCGCAGCGATCCACATTCATCATCCGGCCCAGCTCGGAAACTATCACGTTCAGAAACCGGTCCAGATTGATCGCAGTCGGCAACGTCAACGCGAGGCGGTTGATGATACCTTCGCGCGCCTCATGCATCTTGATCTTGCGTTCGAGCGAGAGAGATGTAGCGCTGTCTGACATGGGGATAATGGTGCTTTTGATCATAACGAAGCGAGAATGAACTTGCAAAGCAGCGAGTGGCTGGGGGTGCGTTGGACTGAGATCGTCAGCATCGTAGAGGTCAAACTCTGACTGCCGGCTGGGATACGAACGGCTGTACCTCGTCTCTTTGCAAGCTCCGTCGCATGCCCCGTATACTTGCCGTTAAGTTCTTCTCAAGCAACGGAGCCGCGAGTTATGCCGATTTACGAGTACGAGTGTCAGAAATGCAAGACACGCGTCGAAGCCTTTCAAAAGATGAGCGATAAGCCGCTTACGAAGTGCAGCAAGTGCGGAGGGCGTTTGGAAAAGCTCACGTCAGCTTCGGCGATTCAATTCAAGGGTTCCGGTTGGTATGTTAACGACTACGCCGGCAAGGACAGGAAGGCGGCCGAGAAATCCGAGAAAGCTCAAAGCGAGGCAACCGTTAGCAGCGATCTGAAATCAGACAAGTCTGAGAAGAAAAAAGATAACTCCCCGGCAAAGAAAACTTCCGAAAAAGCTTCCACACCAAAGGCCCCCAGCGGTGATTGAAGCGTCCTCAGTGTAAGTTGATGTATCCGTCACTATCCGACGAAGCAAGAATCAGCTCAAGCGAAGCACGCTGCCGCGGTATTTATACTTATGCCGCAGCCGTAGGGCTTTGTCTAAGTCTATTCAGCACTGCGGCGGCACAGGCGGGCCGCCGGCCGACCATGACCACTCAAGGTGGCGTGCTCGTGAGCGTAGTGGCGAAGCGTTCCGATAACTCCAACAAGCAGATTACCGCCAAGCAGGTTGCTGTTTACGACAACGGAGTCGAACAAAGCATACGGAATTTCAGTCCTGATCCTTCGCCCGCGCGCATCGTGTTGCTGGTTGACAACTCCTTAACACTGCGCGCCGATGTCGAAAGACTGGAACAGGCGGCGCGTGAGTTTGCCTACGAGATTTATGAGGGCGACAAACTTCTGATCGTCGGCTACGACGAACAGGCTGAAATAGTTGCCGACTGGACTGACGATGCGAAGTCGATTGAATCTTCGTTGAAGCTGTTCAGGAAAAAAGGGCAACCGCACCTGTTTGACGCTACCACGGCCGTTCTCGATCAAGCCCTGCGCGCAATGCCGGGCCAGAAGCGCGTGATCGTGGTAATCAGTGACGGACTGGATCGCGGCAGCAAGACGTCTTTCGATACGATTCTCACCGAGTTGCAGAAGCTCGATATCACCGTCTATGCAGTGCAGGCGCAGGACCGCACGCGCGGGGCCATTCGCCGTGACGTGCCCAAGCCGAAGCAAGTGATCGATAAGCTGGTGGAGGGAACGGGCGGAACAATCTTTTCGATTGAGGAACCGTCGGTCGCTGCTAAAGCAATTTGCGATGAACTGAGAAAGAATCGCTATGTGATTTCTTACCTGCCCTCCAGCACACCATTCGGAGAGGCACGCAATCTTTTAGTGGTTGGAGACGAAGGCATTGTGGTTCGTGCCAAGACGATTCAACCGCCGAACTGAACTCCTGATTATCCGGAGATTACACAGATTACACAGATTAAGAAGTACAGGATCAGTTATCCTGAATGGGCACGAGAGCTCTAAATGCTCTCTGCCTAATCTGTGTAATCTGTGGATAACTTCCTATCTTCTTCTTCTCGAATAGATGTAGAACAGCGTGAGAATAATGATCAGCACCAGGCTTTCCATGAAGACAAAAAACCGCGGCACAAAAGTGCCGTCTTCGTCGTGAGCGTCGGAATAAGCGACAAACGTTCCCAAAACCAGGCCCCCCGCCAGCCAGATGAGTTGTCGCTTTTTATCCCACATGATTAGCAGACCGCAGACAGCAGACCGCAAACAGCAGACAGCAGACAGCAGTAGACAAAAAAAAGCTGCGATTAACAGAGATTTGCTGTTGACTGTTTGCTGTTTGCTGTTTGCTACTTCAGCAAGCCCGACAACCAGTGCATGATGTTCAGTGCGAGCTGCTTGTTATCACTGCCCGGGAAGTTCATGCCCATTGGAATCGATTGCGGACCGGTAACCTGTGCAGACAGCATCGCGGCTTCTCCCATTATCACCACCCGACCCTTGCCAAACTTGAATGCGATCGCCTGAAACTGTCCGGCGACTGAAACGCTTTCGGATGAACCGCGGCTGGGCGCATCTTTAGCCGTATCAGACAACTTCAAAAAGCCCGCGGAGTTTTCCGGACCTTTCAACGCCTGCCCCGTAAAGGTCTGCACCCGGTTAATTCTCTCCGCCTCGTTGCGACCCTGCGTGATTGGATGAGCGAGTAATAGTTTGTTCTCTCTCGAAAATATCAGAAGCGACGGGGCAGCCGGCAGCGAATGCTCAGGGTCAAACACAAAACCTTTGCTCATCGACACGCCGAAGCGCTTTGCCAAACTCTCCGCCGCTGCGCCGAATGGTGCGTGATCGGCAATCAAAAGCAGACAACCACCGTCGTGCACCCAATCACGAACTGCGTCCGATTCCTCATCCGTAAACGCAGCCCCATCGGCGCCCTCGTCGTCCATATCTTCCGCACCCAGGGCGTTTGCGATAACCAGAATCTTAAACGTCTGGAACGAAAGTTTTGAGAATGGTTTGCGATTTACAACAACCTGGTAACCATCGCTGAAAATGAGATCCGCAAACGGTTTGTATCGCCCGGAGGCAGTATGGAAATTGTTGTGGGCTTCGTCGAAGAGCACGCGCGGAAAGTTTTTTGTGAACGCGGGACGCTCGACCGTGGCGTCGAAATGTGGATCGGCCATCTGCTGTGCGCTGCCGGCTCGAGTGATGAGCAGCACACTGAAGATCGCCAGCGCTAAGCATCCGATTGAACGTGGTGTCATTTACAATTCCTGGGGGCGTTTTCAGTTCCAGAGAAGAAGTTCAAGAAGTTTAGAGTTGAAGCTTTAGCTTGTCGGTGTTGCGAAAACCGCAACCTAAAGGTTGAACTCTGAACTACTTGTGTTAGATCCGAGCGCGTAGTTTCTCCAGCCGCTCGGCCGCCAGTTGGAGCGTCTCATCTTTCTTGCAGAAACAGAACCTCACCTGCTGGGCGCCACGTTGCGGAACGCTGTAGAAGCTGGAGCCGGGAACGCAAGCAACGCCAACTTCCCGGATCAGGTGACGTGTGAATGCTACATCATCGGGAAAGGCGAAACCTGAAATGTCCGTCATGATGTAATAAGCCCCATCCGGTTGAAAGACACCGAAGCCGGCATTTTCGAGCACTGGCAAAAGTAGATCACGACGCGCACGATATTCCGCCTGCAACTTGTCGTAATAAGACGGCGGCAGCCCCAGTGCGTAGGCGCCGGCTGCTTGCAGCGGAGCGGCAGCGCCGACAGTTAAGAAGTCGTGTACCTTGCGAATCGCGCCGGTGATTGGAGCAGGAGCGATACAGTAACCGACGCGCCATCCCGTGACAGAATAAGTCTTGGACATCGAGTTGACGATCACTGTGCGTTCGCGCATGCCAGGTAGCTGGGCCATGGAAATGTGTTCGATCTCAGCTCCTTCACGCGGATAGAGAATGTGTTCGTAAATCTCGTCCGTGAAGCACAGCGCATCAAACTCCTGGCAAAGCCCGGCAACGAATTCCATCTCTTCACGCGTGAAGACCTTCCCCGTTGGGTTGTTCGGATTACAGAGAATGATCGCCTTGGTCTTTGGGTTAAAAACCGATTTCAATTCGTCTCGATCAAAACTCCAATCGGGCGCGCGCAGGGGCACGTAGCGCGGCTTTGCGTCGGACAGAATCGCGTCGGGTGCATAGTTCTCGTAAAAAGGTTCAAAGACGACTACCTCTTCTCCGGGATCGACAGTCGCCATCATCGCTGCGATCATTCCCTCCGTTGATCCACAGGTGACGGTCAGCTCCGTCTCCGGATCGACATCGAGTCCCAGATACCATTTCGTCTTTTTGGCAATCGCTTCGCGAAAATCGCGCGCGCCCCAGGTGATTGCATATTGATTGATGTCGCCTTCGATGGCCTTCATCGCAACGCGCTTGATGTCTTCGGGCGCTGCAAAATCGGGAAAGCCTTGAGACAAGTTGACGGCGCCGTGTTTCAACGCTTCGCGCGTCATCTCACGAATTACGGATTCGGTGAAGAGACTCGCTTTCTTTGAAATGCGATTTTTGGAGATTGCGGGCGTAGTCATAACGGTTCCATCGTAACGCAAACTGTTAGTTTGCGGATCGTTGATTAGAGCGTGCCAAGCGTACAGTCGTGACCGTTGCTTAAAAGTGCGTCTGTTTTCCGCAAACTAACAGTTTGCGTTACATGCTGAAGTCGCTTTGCTGCCAGTTTCAGAATTTCCTGCACTTGCGCATCCCAGTAAGTCCAGGAGTGGGTACCCGGGAGCTGCCGGTATTCGTGCGGAATTTTTAACTCGAGAAACAAACGGGCGAGTGCGCGACTTTCGTCAAAGATAAAATCCTCGATTCCACAGTCAAAATAGAGGTAAGGAAGAGGCGTGGTCTTTTTGGCCGCAACTTCTCGAGCAAGCTTGAAGATATCGTTCGCTGCGCGCGTAGGGGACTCAGCAGGCCCAAAGGCTTGGAGCACCGAATCTCTTATCACTCCCGGATCCTTGAGTTCCTTTTCAGTCCAGGACGCCGCGCCGAATGCCCCGCTCATTGACGCAGCCATCGCAAACATTTCCGGATACTTCAAGCCAAACTTAATTGCACCATAACCACCCATCGACAAACCGGCAATGGCTCGACCTTCCCGCTGCGTGCTCACGCGAAAGCGTTTTTCCACGTCAGGAATCAGCTCGCGCAAAATGTAGGACTCATACTTATCAGCGGGAACGGTCGCGCTGTCGGTGTACCAGCCATTCCCGCCTTCCACCATCACGATGAAGAAATCGTAATGCGTTGCGTAGAGCGCAATTTTTGTTTTCTCCAGCCAATTGGTGCTGTGCCCTGTCAAACCATGCAACAGATAAACGACGGGAAATCGCTTTCCACGATTTTCCGGATATTCATATTTGACGGGATACAAGATTTGATAACCAATCGTCCGGCCCAGAAGCTCGCTCTTTAGCTGAAACTCGCTCGTCGGGGGATCGCGTTGGGTGTAGACCGGCCCAACAAAGATCAGAACCAGCAGTAGTCCGCGCAGTATGAGTTGAGCCCTTTTCATTTTGATTCTTCCGGCAGGCTGCATCGCGTCACTCACGCGCCCGGCAGCATTGGAATGTGAACGCCCTTAGTGAGCGCCGTGTCGGAAGCTTCTTCGTAGCCCGCATCGACATGCCGCGCAACGCCGAGACCCGGATCGTTTGTAAGCACACGATTAAGACGTTTCGCGGCTTCGTCAGTTCCATCTGCCACTGATACCTGTCCTGCGTGCAACGAGTAACCAATACCCACTCCGCCCCCGTGGTGAAACGAGACCCAACTGGCTCCGCTGGCGGTATTCAGAAGCGCGTTGAGTATGGGCCAATCAGCAATCGCGTCGGAACCGTCTTTCATTCCTTCCGTTTCGCGAAAAGGCGACGCGACGGACCCGGTGTCGAGATGATCGCGGCCGATCGCAATGGGAGCTTTGAGATCGCCGCGTTTTACAAGTTCGTTGATTGCTTCGCCCATCTCCGCGCGTTCGCCGTACCCGAGCCAGCAGATACGCGCCGGCAGTCCCTGAAAGTGCACACGTTCACGCGCGAGCCGCAACCAGCGGTTCAACGTCCGGTCATCGGGAAAGAGTTCCAGCGCGAGGTCGTCAGTCTTCTGTATATCAGACGGGTCGCCGGACAATGCTACCCAACGAAACGGGCCTTTGCCTTCACAAAAAAGTGGACGAATGTATTCAGGTACGAACCCTGGAATCTCGAAAGCATCTGCCACACCGGCGTCGAAGGCCATCTTGCGGATATTGTTTCCGTAATCAAACGTAACTGCGCCGGCTCGCTTAAGTGCCAGCATCGCTTCAACGTGGCGGGCCATCGATTCCATCGAACGTTCGACGTAAGACTTCGGATCCTGGTGTCGCAGCTCGGCGGCCTCTTCCAATGTTAGTCCGGCCGGCACGTAGCCGTTCAAGGGATCGTGCGCACTTGTTTGGTCGGTTAGCGCATCGACTCTGATCCCACGTAGCAAAATTTCCGGGAGCACCTCAGCGCAATTGCCCACCAGACCCACAGAGACGGCCCGCTTCTGTTCGCGTGCATCGTCGAGAATGTCGAGAGCCTCATCGAGACTCATCGCCAGGCGGTCGCAGTATCCGCTCAGCACACGTCGCTCGATGCGCGCTGGATCGACGTCAATGCCGAGAAACAGCGCGCCGTTGAGCGTGGCTGCGAGCGGCTGGGCGCCACCCATTCCGCCCATGCCGCCAGACACCACAAGCTTACCGTTCAAGTCGCCGCCAAAATGTTTGTCGGCCATCGCCGCAAATGTTTCGAAGGTGCCCTGCACGATTCCCTGTGTGCCGATGTAGATCCAACTGCCGGCCGTCATCTGGCCGTACATCATCAGGCCTTTGCGCTCGAGTTCGTGGAAATGTTCCCAGTTGGCCCAGGCCCCAACCAGATTCGAGTTGGCAATCAAAACGCGGGGCGCGTGTTCGTGCGTACGAAAAACCCCGACCGGCTTTCCAGACTGGACCAGCAGTGTCTCTTCGTTTCCGAGTTCGTGCAGCTCGCGTACTATTGCATCAAACGATGCCCAGTTGCGCGCCGCTTTTCCCGCCCCACCATAAACGATCAACTCTTCCGGCCGCTCAGCGACGTCCGGATCGAGATTGTTCATCAGGCAGCGCAGGGCTGCTTCCTGATGCCAGCTCTTGCAGTTGAGTTTCGGCCCGCGCGGGGCGCGCACAGTTCTTGATGACATGACTTGATTGTCGTAACGCAAACTTTAGTTTGGATAGTCTGGCTGGGGGCAAACCCAGGCTTGCGCTACATCGTTATGAACCGCCGAGAAGTCGACTGAAAAATCCGCCACTCTCGCCCTTTGTAAGTTGTTCGAGTTCGCCCGAGTCAAGCCAAACTCCGCCACAGCTATCGCAGGTATCGATGCTGACATCACCAACCTTGCTCTCCTTCAGAGTGCCATCGCATCGCGGGCATTTCATCGAAGAAGTGCCCGCGGCCTTCGCCTCTTCGGACACTTTCATCTTCTCGCGCAGTTTCTCGATGGCTTCCTGATTCTTGCGATGAAAGTATTCGTCTTCCAACCCTTTTCTTCGTTTATCAAATGTATCCGACATTATGATCTCCTCCGATGTTACGTTTTGAAATTCCCCTATCCGCAGGGGAGAGGGGTTAGGGTTGAGGCTATCGTCCGCAATTACCCCCACCCCTAACCCCTCCCCAC
>JALZOO010000449.1 GCA_030913905.1 Acidobacteriota bacterium | reverse complement strand
GGCGACTCGCTTTCATGGTTTGGCCACCAACGTCGAGAACTGTGCGAGTGTTGGGAAACAGAAATGCTGTGCCGCGTGCGCTCGCCGTTAGATCGGTAACGGCAACGTTGCTGAAAGGAACCATATGTCGGCCAAAACCCGTAGCTACGACATATGTAATATCGGCGTCCGGTAATCCTGCTTGATCGAGTGCCTGGTCGAACAACTTACGAGAGATTTCAGCGAGCTTAAAGCCGGTATGGGCCATCGCCTTGCCGGCGATGCGGAAGTCATCGGAAAGAATTAGAGCCTTTGTGTAGGTCGAACCGAGGTCGATGCCGAGGGTGTAAGTCATAAGGACGCGACCTCGTGGAGCGTTGCCGGTTCGCGGCTCGCGCGGATGTGGTCCAGTGCAAACAGTGCCGCGCCCAGGGCGCCCATGAAATGTGACTCGGCGCTTACGTTAACCTTAAGATTCATTCCTTTGTTAAGCGCCGCGATCATCCCGATGTTCCTGGCGACGCCGCCGGTGAAGGTAACTTCCGGCTCGATGCCCACTCGCCGCAACAATCCAATCGAACGCGCCGCGATCGATTGGTGCACCCCAAGCAAAATATCTTCGATCTTCTTTCCCTTACCCAGCCAGGAAAGGACTTCCGACTCAGCAAAAACTGTGCAGGTCGTGCTGATCTTGACCGCTCGCTCGGCGCGCAACGCAACCTCGCCCAACTCGTCGAGAGGAATGTCGAGGGCGGCAGACGCGGCCCCCAAAAACCTGCCAGTGCCGGCGGCGCATTTGTCGTTCATGCAGAAATCGACGATCTCGCCAATCGTGTTAACACGGATTGCCTTCGTGTCCTGACCGCCCATGTCGACCACGGTGCGGGTTTGCGGAAACATGTGCACCGCGCCGCGCCCGTGGCAGCTAATCTCAGTGACCTGAGTATTCCCGAATGTCACGCGATAGCGACCATAGCCAGTGCCAATTACATACTCGACCTCGCGTTCGTCAAGACGACCGGCGGCCAGAGCCTGGGCGAAAGCGTTTTCGGCCGCGGCAATAACGTTCGCACCGGTGTCGATCAGCGCCCGCCCCACGATCTCGCCGGCTTCGTCGATGATGACTGCTTTGGTTTGAGTTGATCCGACGTCGACGCCGGCTGCGTATGCCATAGAGACTTCCCTTGTCTTTTCTCCTTCCTCCTTTGGAGAGGGCGAGGAGGGCTCGTTCGCCCCGCGAGCCCACTCACCAACCCTTCCAAAGGAGGAAGAAATCAAGCCCGCTTAACGGGCAACGGCCAATCGCCGCGACGCCAGGCCTTCAAAGAATGCGTCGGCCCGGTTCTTCAGTTGAGCCTCAGACACCACGCGGCGATCCATCATGTCCGACTCGATAAACAGGCTCGCAATATCGCGCGACGCCATCAACGCGCGGCGATTGTCAGCCAGTCCGGTCGAGACCGTGCGACAACTTTTGATCGGGTGGTACACCACACCATCGACGTGAAACGGATCGATCATTTGGGCCAGCGCCTGTTCCTGATAAAACATGCTGTCCATCGCATTGCGTACGTAGATCAAAACTCCTTCGGCAAAACTCTCGAGTGGCCGGCTCAAGTCGTATTCATACCCCTGCGCTACTCCACCCGCCGCAAACCAAAGATAAGTAGAGTTAACAAACGTGCCGCCCCATTCGCTGAACAGTTCGTTAAAGCGACGAAAGATCGGATAGCGGGGAACGCCGACGAATACCAAGCGGTACTTCTCGTCAGTCATCGTGCCGATACCTTGCGCGGCCTTGAACTCCATCTCTTCAACCAAATCTTCGAAGTACTTCGCGCCCTCGTATGTCCCGCGAAAACCATTTGACACGCCAAGGTAGATGGTTCCGTCAGTAAGCGCGTTGAAGACCGAAGGCGTACTCTGATTCAGTTCGAGCACGCGCCGCCAGCCGCGACTCATGACGTTGGCGTATTGCAAAGTCTCGCGCAGCCGGTCGATGTCGAACTTCTTTCCGGTGACGCCCTCGCAAACAGTAATCAGCTCTTTTACCTGGGCCAGGACATACTTGCGGTCATTTTCGAAATCAGATTCTCCGGGCCATGTCTGCTTGCCACGCTCGCGCGTACCCGGAATATCGAGGGTGAAGATCGGAATGTGGTACATGCGTTCCCAGATTTCCGCCCACTTGATGTAGGTGTTGCACGCGTTCGTGAGCACCGCCAATGAAGGCGGTGGAATGCGACCCATCGGATGTTCGCCGTGTCTGAGTTGGACAGCCACATCGGCCTTAACATATCCACAAATATCCGGCGAATAGCCGTAGTCTTCCGCCTGGTTCAGGTACTCATGCGCGACGCGACGCACTGCGGTTTGCAGCGAGTTAATCTCCGGCATCACGATCGGCAGATCAAAGACGCGCAGCAGCTCAGCCATGCTGCCCATGACGAAAACATACGCGGCCTGCCCGCCCGTTTCGGCGGTCTGGTTCAGTTCAGTAAACCACTTTTGAAATAACGCCGCGCCATCACGATTGCCGCGGCCGACAATGTCAGGTGTCTGGGTCATGTCTTTGGACAATCAGCTAAACAAAATATTTTCGACGAACGTCTCGAGCTGAATTTCCATCGAATCAAAGCTGGTCATGCTCTCTTCAAATTCGCCGACGAAATACGGGATGCGTGCTTCGTCGAGCGCGCGTGTGTAAGCGACCTGTTCTTCGAGGCCCGGCTCGCACATCTTGGCGGCCGTGATGATGGCGGCGTCGGCGCGCGCGTTGCGAATGCGGGCGAGCAGCATCTTCTCTTTCGGTTTGCGCAGATCGTGCTGGACCGGGCTATATGAAGATCTTTCAAGATAGGCTTCGGCCAGATTTGTGAGCGGATCGCCGTCGAGCGAAACGTCTTCGAGCAACCAGCGCAGACCAATCAGCAAGTCGTCATCGACGACATAACAAGAGCGAGCGATGGCGCGAATCAAGTCCAGCGGCGGCTGTTCACAGAAACCACCTTCGAACACAACCCGTACTTTGTCCTGCGTTTGCTTTTCGCGCGTGCGAATCTGCGGCAGCAGCGTGCGCAGCACGTCATTGTGTTCTTCGCGAGGAATCAGTCCGGCAAGCGCGACGAGTACATACGCTTCATCGGCAGAAATGAGCCAGGGAGTGTCTTTCTTTATCTCATACAACTCACGAATCAGCAGCCGATTCTCGTTGAACACAACGATCGAATTCCGCAGCGCATCGTTAGTGATCGCCTCGCCGGAGATCTCTTCGATGGATCTTTTCAACCGGTCGTACTCGCCGCGCAGATAGATGACCGAGTGCGGTGAGTTCGGGTTCTGCGGCAGATACAGGATCTGACATGGATAGGAAACATTCCGTCCCCATATAGCTGCGAGATTGCGGGCGGCGTCGCAAATCGGATGCGAAACGAACATGTCCAGCGGGACAGTGTTGCTCAGGGCGAGTTCGAGCGAAGTCTTGAGAATTGAGCAGAGGTAAGATCCAAAGTGCGAATCCGACTGGACCGTGTCGATGGGAGCGCCACGAACTTTGAATGGCAAGAGACCAGCTGCGTGAACGATCTCCTCAGGAAAGTTAACCTGGAAATGGCCGACTATTTTCCCGCCGCGTTCGCGCCAACGCTTCACAGTTGGAAAAGTCGTATCTTCAAACAACTCGCGGCATTCGTAGATCGCATCGTCGAGCGACCTGTTATGCCATTCGTAGAAGATCGATTCAGACATCTGCAGTATTTTCAGCCAACCATGTTCAGTCCGCCGTTGATGCTAACCACCTGGCCCGTGATGTAACTGGCCGCATCGGAAGCCAGAAAGACAACCGCAGGTGCAACTTCTTCGGGCTGTCCCAGCCGTTTCATGGGAATGAAGTTAACGATCGAGCTGAGAATCTTTGCGGTGAATTCGTCCTCACGCATTTCCTCAATCAAAGGCGTTTCACAGAGGCCCGGCGAAACCACGTTGACCCGAATATTGTCGCGCGCATGCTCGCGCGCGAGCGTTTTCGAAAACGCCATGATGGCGGCTTTTGAGCTGGCATAGATCGCTTCACCGAAAGAGCCGACTCGCCCTGTGTCGGAGCTGATGTTGACGATCGCGCCCTGCTTGCGCTCGACCATGTGCGGCAAGATCGCATGGCACATATTGACGACGCCCATAAAGTTAATGTTCAGCACCTTCTGCCAAAGCTCCGGTGTCGTCTTGAGAAAAGGAAGCAAACGATCCCAGCCGGCACAATTAACCAGCACATCGATCTGGCCGAACATTCTCAATGTCTCATCGCGGAGTCTGTCAATGTCCTCACGTTTGGTGACATCGGTTTGCACGGCAACGACGCGCCGACAACCGCAATGGCCTACATCCGTGGCCGTCTGGTTGGCATCTTCCAGGCGGAGATCGGCGATGACGACGTCGGCGCCTGCCTCAGCAAAAGCCTGGACGACGGCGCGGCCAATACCCCGCGCGCCACCGGTGACAATTACGGATTTGCCATTGAAATCAATGCTCATTGTTCGCTCTTGATGGTTCTTACGTTTTCTTCCTGAAAGGCCCGCAGGGCCGGAATTCAATAGCCACGCCCGTGAGGGCGTGGTTAATACGTTATGAAAGGATCCTGAGCGCCGCAGGTGCGGCAGAACACAGTGTCTGTGCCGGCCGTTCCGGCCTCAGAGCATTTTTTGACTTGCCGTAACCCCGCCCTGACGGACGGGGCTATTAAATGCCGCCTCTTCGAGGCTCATAGAAAGATCATCAGCGCGAACTTTTTGCTCGTCCAACTTGAATAATTCAATCGCATTTTCCCGCAGAAGTTTTCTTTGCACTTCTTCCTTCAATCCTAAATCGCAGAGCTGCTCTAAACTCTCTTTCCAGGGCAGACCATTTGTTCCCCAGATACAACGATCGCGGCCCATGCGGCTGTTAATAAACTGAATGATTTGCGGTGAGAGGTATTTCGGCAACCAGGCGTCGATTCCAAACCAAATGTTCTCCCACTTGTAACAGACCGACAGCAATTCATCGACCCAGGGCCAGCCCGTGTGCGCACCGATCATTTTCAGATCCGGAAAATCGCACGCGATGCGATCGAGGAACATTGGCCGCGCGCCTTCGCTGGGTGAAGCCTCGAGCACGTGGCCCACCTGCATCGACACCGGCACATCCAGTTCCACACACTTCGCGAACAGCGGATACATCTTTGCGTCATTAAGCGGCAGATCGAACCCATAGATGTGGACGTAGACACCTTTGAATCCATGTTTGGTGACGGCGAGTTCGATCTCCTTCAGACTTTCTTTGATGCGAAACGGGTTATAGCCGGCAAGACCAACAAATCGATCAGGATATTGCTCGGTGTACTGGAGTACGTCCTCAAGTTGCGTGTCCATGTACATCCACTTGCGCCAGTACGACCACATTTTGCATTGGGTGATGAAGACTTTCTCCACGCCCGCGTCGTCCATCTGCCGTAACATCTCGTCGATTGAAGCAAAGCGAGGCAATCCGCCAATGGCCTTCTCCATCCGACACACAAGTTCGCCCTCTTTCGCGCGGTCCCATTGCTCCATGAACTCCTGCGTGGCAACGTAGTACATGAAATCAATTGCCTGGATTTTTTTTGGCATAGTTCTCCTCCACGTTGTAGCGCAGGAGCAACTAACGTGCCCACCGGGGTCAGGAGTCGGTTTCCCGCCCAAATCCTCTTATCTGAACGCTGAAGTTGTCTTTCCGAGGCAAGTCGCATTTAGGATTGCGCGGTTTCCCGCAATCCAAGAGGAACTTTTCGCAAATCTGGTGCGCGCCTTGTCTACTTCCGGTGAAAGTCGCCGATTCAATCCGGCATATCGGTTGCTCTCCCCCCTGTTTGGGCGTTGAGATCAAC
>JALZOO010000435.1 GCA_030913905.1 Acidobacteriota bacterium | reverse complement strand
CCAGCAGGCTGACCAGGTCATCGGCGTGCTCTTCTTCCATGGCCAGGATGCCTTCCAACATGCGGCGTGTGGTCGGGTCGTCGTTGCCTACGTAGTTGATCATCTCCCGATAACTGTCGATAGCGATGCGTTCAGCCACGAGGTCTTCCTTGATCATGTCGAGTAGGGTTTCGCCTTCCACGTATTCGGCATGGCTTCTCATGGTCAATCCCTCGGGATTGAAGTTTGGCTCACCGCCCAACTGCACGATACGTTGAGCAATCTGGTCGGCATGGCCCTGTTCTTCATTCGCATGCTGAAGAAATTCCGCCGCCACGCTTTCCGCGTTTATGCCTGTGGCCATGAAATAGTGTCTTTTGTAGCGAAGTACGCAGACTATCTCGGTGGCCAGTGCTTCATTCAGAATCTTGACCACCGTGTCGCGATCTGCACGATACCCTTCGGTAACAGCGCCCTGTTCAATGTGTCGGCGGGCCCGCTCGCGCAACGTTTTGATGTCAGTAAGAAATGGTTTATCTGGCACGGCCTGTGTTCCTGGTTGATCAGCCACGGCTTTGCTCCTCGAAGTGAATTAGGGGAAGTCTGATGTTACTCGCCTCGCACATGAGGGGCAAGCAGCGCCATCCGCAGATTTCGCAGATTACACAGATTCCAAAGATAGCCCTTAACGATTACGGTCGTCTTTTCTTTTGAATCTGCGGAATCCGTGTAATCTGTGGACGATCTCACGTTGTTAGCTTGCCTTGCACCTTGATTTGAGTTGGACCGTTAGCGTCGTTTGAAACCTCAACGGGCACGCGCCAGACAAGAGTCTTGATCAGACAAGTACCAGTGTTGTCTTCCCGGCAGTAGAAGAGTGTGACCTGGACCCGAAGCTCAGCTGTGCCGGCTTCCAAGGTTCTGAAGGGAATGGTTATGGGAAGTCGCAAATCTTTGGAAGTAATCGCTAAGTGTTTATCTCGCCATGGTGGCATCGCTTTAGGGTCGGCTGGCCTCAGTGCGATCTGACGTCCTCCCGATTCAACTGACACTCGATAGCGCTGCGGCGCTGCCGGATTTAGGTGATAACCCGCAGGCAACTCGACACTGACGATCACTTCGCCCTTGCTGCCGGCCCGCACACGCTGTACAGGGGTTTTGATTTCTTCGGCATTCGGCACTCCATCATCTTCCGTCGACTGCGCCTTTGCGGCTGGTGGTTCGAGTCCCTTCATTCTCAGCGTAGACGTCGCCTTCGTTTTTAAATCAACCACCCGAATCGCGTGATTGTTTGTGTCGGCAATGTAGAGCTTCTCGTTCGCGACGCTCAATCCGCCTGGTTCATAGAATGACGTCGACGCCAAGTCGGATTGTCCCGGCTTACCTCCTCCAACGAACGTCTTAACTGAACGCTCTAGAGGATCAAGCTCCTTGATTTTGTGATTATAGGTGTCGGCGATCAGCACTTTGTTGCCATTGGCTAAGATGCCGAGCGGGTGCTGCAATCGCACGTCGTCGCCTCTTCCATCGACATCCCCAAACTCGAACAGGTCGCCGCCCACAAGCGTTTCCACAGTTCCGGCGGGATCGATGACACGAATAATGTTTGACTCACTGTCTGCCACGTAGAGTCTTTTGCCGTCAGAAGTAATGCCGGAAGGCTGAGCGAAACCAGCCTGGAGAAGTGGACCGTCCAGGCGTGCTTCACGTCCCGAGCCGGCGAAGGTTGATACCTCTTGCTTATCGAGGTCCAGTTTCCAAATCTGATGCGGGCCGGCCATCGCAATGTAGAGCTGTCGTCCCAGAAGCTCCAGATCCCAGGGCGAGCTCAACGGAATCGTGCGGGCCGGCCCTTTCAAAAAATACTCGCGC
The DNA here is from genome assembly GCA_030913905.1 of Acidobacteriota bacterium. Classification (GTDB taxonomy): domain Bacteria; phylum Acidobacteriota; class Blastocatellia; order Pyrinomonadales; family Pyrinomonadaceae; genus PSRF01. The sequence goes on along the minus strand of JALZOO010000435.1, from coordinate 2,244 downwards.
GCCTGTTGGCCCGTGCCGGCTGCGGTAGTGACAGCCTTCGTCTTTAGATCTACGCGACGAATCAGGTGATTCTCTGTATCAGCGACATATAGATTCTCGCCGTCAAGGGCCATGCCCTGAGGACGATAAAAACTCGCCTTTGCAAATGAGCCATCCGTAGCGCCACGTTCGCCGGTGCCGATGGTCTCTATGAGCGTGCCGTCGAGTTTGGTTATGACTATGCGATTGTGATTTGAGTCAGCGATAAAGAGCCGATCGCTCTTAGCGTCTGCTAAGACTTTCCCCGGGAAGGCAAGTGGCAAGTCACCCACTTTGGCGCGCTCGAGCGTCAGTCTCAACGGCTCTTCATTCAGCTCACCACGCTTGCGAAACTCCGCGACAGCTTTGCCGACCACTTGATCGATTAGTTCGTAATTTCCCTCGCCCGAAACGCCTCCGATGACATAGCCCCCTGGGTCAATTATCACCTGAGTGGGCCACGCGCGAACGCCGTAACTTTGCCAAACCTTGAATTCCGCATCGTTGTAGACGGGATGCTCCAACTCGTAACGCAGGATAATGCGTCGAATGTTTTCTGTTTCCTTTTCATTTTCGAATTTGGCGGAGTGGACGCCGATAACTACCAACTCATTGGGGTATTTCGCTTCCAGTTTTTTCAAGTCCGGAATAATGTGGATGCAGTTGATGCAGCCGTAAGTCCAAAAATCCAGCAGCACAACCTTTCCTTTGAGCGCAGCCAGCGAAAGCGGTTTGTCCGTATTGAGCCAGCCGCGGCCGCCGGTTATTTCCGGCGCCCGAACGCGAGTCTGTTCCTGAGCAGACATAGTTAAATCCTTTGTCTCAATTGATTCATTAACGTTTAGATTTGCAGTGGCAGACCCGTGTGTCTGCGGAAATCCTCTGTTTGAGGATAGGTCACTCGCGCCTACTCCGTCGGAAGCTGAATAGAACGAAGCCAGAACGATTATGCCGAGGAGGCGACAAATGTTTGTAGAAGTTTTCAAGTCCGTTTAGATACGAAAGATAGCCTCGGTTCAGATTGCCTCGAGCGAATTCTCAAATTATTCGTGCGCATGGGGCGCAGGATCGTCGGTCTTCCCGTCAAGAGTCTGATCGAGACGATCCACCGCACGACGCAGATGTGGAATTGTGATCGACCCACCCACGACTAGCGCGACATTGAATGCATCAAGGAACTGCGGCCGGGTAACTCCCGCGGTCGCACACTGTTGGATGTGATAAGTGATGCAATCGTCACAGCGAAGTACGATCGAAGCGACCAAACCCAACAGCTCCTTGGTGCGTTTGTCGAGCGCACCATCTTCATAGGCCTGGGTGTCGAGTGCGAAAAAGCGTTTGATGCCAAGGTGGTTGCTGCCGAGCAACTTTTCATTCATGTCGGCGCGATAGCGGTCGAATTCGTCCATTGAAAAGCCTTTCCGCCGCACTGCGGGACTCTCCGAGTGCGGAAAAAGCAAACTGCATAGCTTATTGGGCAGACCATTCTATCTGCGCCGCAGAAAACTAACCAAACGATGAGGTGCGGAGAACAGTCTAGGAAGCATTAAGTTTACTAGGCTAGAATGCAACGACCTGATGACTGGTGAAGCTTCTTATGGACGATCGCTCAGATTCCGTTGACATGTCTAATCCAAACGCAGCAACTAGCTCGATGCGACTCTTTCGCCGAGGCTCCTTTGATTTTGCGGTGCTGGAGAGCGAGATAGCGACAGTTGTGGACTGGCTTGAGCCGGCTCCCTTGCCCAGGGCGCCCGAGTCGGTAATGGGAGTGGTTGGTATCCAGGGACGCATGTTGACCGTTTTAGATCTCGCCACCTTACCGGGCAGCGAATCAACCTCAGTCACTGGGTCGCCTAAACAGATCGTGGCGTTGCGCGGCGATGAACAACTCGCCCTGGCCGTCGATTCAGTGGAAGACACCGTCGAAATTGGCGGTGATGGTTTGCAAAGTGACCCGCAAAATTCACGGCTAATTCGCGGAGTCTTTGAACAGTCTGGGAAGAAGATAAGTCTTTTGGATGTAAAGCAGCTCTTTCCCTCAGCCATTCAAGGGCGAGAGCGACGCCATCGACGATTCTAGCTGCTCGCCCGGTTCGTTTTTGCTAACTTGCGCCTCATACCTCATTATTTATTCGCACAATCATTGCGCGAATTGCCATGCACGATCAGGCTTTCACAATCCTTGAGTACCCGGAACTTCGGGCGCTAGTTCAACGCGGCGCG
>JALZOO010000427.1 GCA_030913905.1 Acidobacteriota bacterium | reverse complement strand
TTCGAGGCTTGAATAAAGCTTCTGGAGTTTGCCTTCCGGATCTTTTATTCCGATCCACAACACGCGGGGTGCCGCCTGCCTGGGAAAAGCCCCCGTCTCTTCAACACTCACTTTGAACGACTCGACTTTGGCCGTTGCGCGAGATGCAGCTTCTGACAGTTCCTGAACGCGCCTCAGCGGTGTCTCGCCCAGAAACTTCAGCGTTAGATGGATATTCTGTACCGGCGTCCAACTCGCTTGAGCCTCAGGTATTGCCTGCTTCAGGTGGGATGTGTGTTGCGCTATCAGCGCGCGCACATCCTCCGGAATTGCAATAGCACAAAAGACACGCCATGTTTCCTGATCCGCCATGTGGCTCCCTAACTCTTGGCTGGATTGACCTCGCTCCGTAACCTTTCGCGGTCTTCTGGTAATAAAGATATAGGAGAGAAAGCTGTCGGTGAACGACCTCGACCAACGGATCGGTGTGTCAACCCCACTTTGTTACCGCGAACTTCCGATAACTCGGCCATCGCGAAACAAGTTCTAAGCATCCATTGGTCAGTAACGCAAGCTCTCCCTCTTTCCGGCGTTCTATCCCCAGCGCAATCGGGAACAGAGGCTGAGGTTAGTAGTCTAACAACCTCGAGAACCATTCAACCTTCGCGACGCGATCTTTGCGACGCGCTCTCTGGAAGTGTGTTAGGAGGGGACTATGCATCGGAAGTTCTTTTTCAATCTACTCACCATGTTGGCAATCTCAGCGTCAGCAATCATTGCTGTCATCGCATTGAGAAGCTCAGAAGTGACGGCCCTGGCCCAGCAAAATGAAGGCCCGGGCGCACTGCAAATTCTCGACCCGAATGGAAAACCAAAAGGCGAATGCCCGCTCAAGCAAACCACCGTTAAGGCCGAAATCAGCGGCTTCCTTTCTCGAGTCGTCGTCACACAGGAATTCGAGAATCCCTTCAAAGAAAAAATCGAAGCCGTCTATACGTTTCCACTGCCCCAGAACGCGGCGGTTGACGATATGACTATGCTCGTCGGTGACCGCACCGTGCGCGGGAAGATCCTGCGAAGAGAAGAGGCCGCGGCGGTATATGAAGCGGCGAAGGCCGGGGGTCAAGTCGCCAGTTTGCTAAATCAGGAACGGCCAAACATTTTCACACAGTCAGTCGCAAACATTCTGCCTGGTGAGAAGGTAAAGATCACGATCAGCTACATCGAGACCCTCAAGTATGAAAACGGCGCATACGAGTTTGTTTTCCCCATGGTAGTTGGCCCACGATACATTCCCGGCACCAGCACCAATGATGCATCGAGGGGAAATGGCGCCTCGGCCGATACGAACCGAGTGCCCGACGCCTCACGCATTACTCCAAAAGCAATACCGGCGGGCATGCGCGCCGGACACGATGTCTCGCTCGACATCACGGTTGATGCCGGCGTATCAATCGACGAGATCTCTTCAAAGACTCACGCGATTGACATGGAAAGACCGTTTGCCACGCGCGCCCACGTCAAACTGAAGGACAGCTCGGTGATTCCGAACAAGGACTTCGTGCTTCGGTATGACGTTGCCGGCAAAAGCATCACCGATGCTTTGTTAACGCACCGTTCAGTCTCGGGCGGGTTCTTCACATTCATTCTTCAGCCGCCCGAGAAGGTCACAGTTGAAGACGTGACTCCGAAAGAGCTGGTGTTTGTTCTCGACACGTCTGGCTCGATGAATGGCTTTCCAATTGAGAAAGCCAAGGAAACAATGAAGCTCGCGCTCGATAATCTTTATCCCGCCGATACTTTCAACTTGATCACCTTTGCAGGAGACACGCAGATACTGTTTCCGGAACCAGTGCCCGCAACTCCTGAGAACCTGCGGAAGGCGCAGGCGTTTCTTGAGTCTCGTTCGGGCGGAGGCGGGACTGAGATGATGAAAGCCATCAAGGCCGCTCTTGAGGCTTCCGACTCACAGAATCACGTGCGCATTGTTTGTTTCATGACGGACGGATACGTCGGCAATGACATGGAGATCATTTCCGAAGTGCAGAAGCATCCCAACGCCCGCGTGTTTTCGTTTGGAATCGGTGGATCCGTTAATCGCTTTCTGCTTGAGAAGATGGCGGAAAAAGGACGCGGTGAAGTGGAATTTGTTGCCCTTAGCGACGACGGCTCTGCGGCAGCTCGCCGTTTTCATGAGCGCGTTCGAAACCCGCTGCTGACGGACATTTCGATTGAGTGGAACGGACTGCCGGTGTCGGATGTTTACCC
>JALZOO010000417.1 GCA_030913905.1 Acidobacteriota bacterium | reverse complement strand
CGGAGTCTGACATCGTCGCTGACGGTCATCTCGATTATCCGGATCACATTCTCGAACAGTTTGACGTTATCGTTGCCAGCATCCACTCGCGTTACAAGATGGACTCGGCAAAGATGACTAAACGGATTGTGACCGCAATGCGACAGCCGGTGTTCAAAATCTGGGGGCACGGGTTGGGGCGTTTGATTCAACGTCGCCCACCGTTCGAGTGTGACATTGAAAAGATCCTTGACGTCATAGCAGAGTCGCGCGCGGCGATTGAGATCAATGGCGACCCGTTCCGGCTCGACCTTGAGCCGCGTTTGGTCCGCGAGGCGCGTAAGCGAAAAATAAAGTTTGTGGTCTCGGTTGATGCACATTCCACCGGCGCGCTGAACAATGTGAAATATGGTGTAGGCATTGCGCGGAGAGGCTGGGTGAGAAAGCCCGAAGTACTAAATGCCTTGAGCGTACGGGCATTCCAAAAGGCAGTCAGACCCGCGTAGCCTTCTGATCGTCTAGTTTGCTTTGGCGGGCCCCGGTCGAAAGCCGTGTAACATGGGGGATATTTCTCACCGCCCTGCGTAAGAACACGATTTTCAGCGTCGGCAGACAACAAAAAGCCCGCACACAACCCTTTGGGCCACGGAATAGTTTTTGCTCTGAGCCGACCGTTAGTAACAAAAACTCAACGGCCTGCTGGTGCTCTCACTCGGTGAGCCCTCGTTCTAGATCCGCGGCGTGCTCGACGCAGGCAGGAGGCGAAGCCCATGAATTACGATCAACTTTCTAAACACCAGGTTAAGGGAATCAAGCGACGAAGTTTTCTTAAGACTGTAGGTGCTGGTGCAATGGCAGCCCTGGCATGTGATTCATTTCTTTTGAGACTTGGGAGTAGCTCCGTAGTGGCGCAGTCATCGCTGCTCAGCAAATTCACGGAACAACTGCCGATACCACCTGTCATTGATGCGCGGGCTGGCGGCACTTTCAGCCTGGCCATGTCGCCGGGTCTGCATTCATTTCACAGCTCGTTACCGGCTACGCCCACCTGGGGTTATGGGGGCGCGTCTTACCTGGGTCCAACGCTTCAGACGAGGCGTGGAGTACCCATTACTCTGAACGCAACAAACTCACTCGGGATCCATCCACTGGCGGCATTCATTGATCCCAACTTGGGTGGAGTGCTCGCATCAGACGCCACCAATCCCCGGGTAGCGGTGCATTTACACGGCGGCAATACGGCTCCAACGAGCGACGGACATCCCGAAGACACGTTTACCAACGGCGTAACTCGGACTTACCACTATGGGAATGATCAGGAAGCAACCACGCTCTGGTACCACGATCATGCGATGGGAATTACGCGGTTGAATGTTTACGCCGGGCTGGCTGGTTTTTACTTGCTGAGGGATCAGTTCGATACCGGCGAGGCCATTGGCCCAATCGGGCTGCCTACCGGACCTTACGAAATTCCGCTCGTGATCCAGGACAAGATGTTCAACGAGGATGGCACCCTGGCCTATTCCTTTGGAGAATTTGGCTCGATCTGGGCGCCGGAGTTTTTCGGAGATGTGGCCACTGTTAATGGCAAGGTTTGGCCAAATCTAAACGTCGATCGCGGGCTCTACCGCTTTCGTGTCTTGAATGGATCGAATGCGCGGGTCTACAACCTACGACTCTCAAGCGGCCAAACGATGTTTCAAATTGGCGCCGAAGGCGGTTTGTTGAATGCGCCGGTTGCGCTTAACCAGCTCACCATCGCCCCGGGAGAGCGAGCAGACGTGCTTATCGATTTTTCCACACTGCGAGTAGGTAGCCGTGTCGTTCTAAAGAACGTTGCACCGACCCCTTTTCCTGATGGACCTCGGGCTCGAAGACGCGGCGGTCTCCCGATCAAAGAAATTATGCAGTTCACGGTTGGCACAGCAGCTGGGTTCAACGGAGCAATTCCGGCTTTTCTAAGAGCAGCCCCAATTCAATTGTTGCCAAAGCCGGTACGCGTTCGCAATCTGACCCTCGTTGAAATTGCTGATCCGGAAACCGGCGTTCCACTGAAGGCCTTGGTCAATAATCTTTCTTTCGACACGACGCAGATCGAAATGCCTGTAGTCGATACTGTCGAGCAGTGGAACATCATTAACACGACAGGTGATACCCACCCAATACATTTGCACCTGGTACAGTTTCAGGTTTTGGGCAGACAAAAGTTCAACGTCGACGCGTTTTTGGAAACGTACTATTCGGAACTAGAGGATCCCGAAAATGCGGGAGCTGGACCATGGCCGGCTCCATCAGCAGACACCTTTACCAGGGGATCGATGAAAGGACCGGATGCGAATGAGACTGGATGGAAGGACACAGTCAGGGCGAATCCGGGCGAGATAACTCGCATCGTTGTGCCTTTCGGCGCAGATGCGGCGCCCGGCGTACCTTTTGGCCAATCATTCACCGGCGATTATGTGTTTCATTGCCACATTTTGGAACATGAAGACAACGAGATGATGCTGCCGTATCGAGTCATCTCGGCGTGAACTATCGTTCGGCACGTGTGATCTTAGGAGCGCCATGGACGCCCCTGCGTGGCGGTCGATAGCCAGGCCAAACTGAAAATGCGGGCAGGTTACCAGATGCGTGACGGTTTTCGAGTGACGCTGAAACGCTAAGGGCAATTGTATAATCCTCACATAATGGCTTGCCTTTTTTGCGGAATCGTCAAGGGCGAAGTAGGTGCGTCGATCGTCTTTGCGGATGATATTTCAATCGCATTTCTTGATCACCGGCCACTCTTTCAGGGCCATTGCCTACTAGTTCCTAAAGAACATTACGAAACGCTAACGGATTTACCCGCCAATTTAATTGGCCCTTTTTTCAAAAACGTTCAGTCATTGGGGGCCGCGGTGGAAGTTGCGCTTCAAGCGGAGGGTTCTTTTGTAGCGATGAACAATCGCGTTAGCCAGAGCGTTCCGCATTTCCACGTCCATATCGTCCCCCGTAGAAAGAAAGACGGGCTAAAAGGTTTTTTCTGGCCACGTCATAAGTATGACGGCGAAGCAGAAATGCTTGAAGTCCAGAGGTTAATTCGCGCGGCGATTACGGAACTTCAGAAAAAACCATAAAATCTGGTGTTTCCAGGTCCGTCCCACACTGTCTCCTCTTTTCTCGCACCGTTTTTTCAGCAGCAAACAACGCAATTACCCCAATGATTTTCAATTGCAAGAAATTTCCGCATGCTGTGAAAAAATAAAACACATAAAAAATTGATCTTAAAAATGCATTCGCGTATAACTCTCCCCGTCACGAAGGTCGCGGCCTTCGAGACCGACGAAGGGATCGGCAACCGATGTGGTGACACACGGAAGAGGGAATCAGCAGGCGGCTGTTGATTCTACTGACGCCCTGAGTCGAAGCCGAAAGGCTTTGCTAGAGAAGGTTGCGAGACTTTCTCGAGCTACTCGGATCAAAACGAGTAGCACCCTTTGGATAGGACCCGCCGAAGGGGGCGAATGGCTCAATGAAAGTTGAGCCGACGTTGCCGGGTCGTAACCGGAGGTGGAGGAAAAGCCACCAGAACAAAAACCTAACGGCACCACGTTCGCAAGAACGTGAGGATTGTGAAAACAGTCCGCGTGCCGACCGAGGATCGAACTGACCGCCAGTTGATCATCGGGATATAAATCGGCAGCCTAGTGTGTACATGCGAAGCTGCCATCCTTTTAAAAGCTTCGGCGATTATTAGGAAACGGATTGCGCTACTTTCAGCTTGCTGAGAGTAGCGTTTTCCGTTTTTGGTGTTGGAGTAAGAAAGGTTATTATCCCTCCACTCGTTTCAATCATTCTCTACACGCTGCGCAACTCTTCTGTCTCCCTCGAAGTTTTTGCGCGCCCTACTCTTGAAGGAGATAGATCATGACCGAAGCACGAATGCAGGAAACACCGGAGTATGCGCCGGGAACATTTTGTTGGGTTGAACTGGGAACCACCGATGGCGAGGCGGCCAAGAAGTTTTATACCGAGCTTTTCGGGTGGACCTTTAACGACAGTCCGATCGGCCCCGGCATGGTTTACACAATGCTCAAGCGGGACGGAAAAGATGTCGGCGCTCTCTATAAAATGCCTGAAGAGATGACTTCGCAGGGGATTCCCCCTAATTGGTTGTCCTATGCGTCAACCGCGAACGCAGATGAAACTGCTGAAAAAGCTAAGTCTCTCGGCGGTACGTTAATGAAAGAGCCTTTCGATGTAATGGACGTTGGCCGAATGGCCGTGGTTCAGGATCCGACAGGCGCAGTCTTCGCCATTTGGCAGGCGGGGACACATAAGGGCGCCGGCGTCGTGAACGTTCCGAACTCGTTTTGTTGGAACGAACTCGCCACCGGCGACACCGAAAAGGCCGGCGACTTCTACTCTTCACTATTTGGTTGGGGCAAGAATGTTCAGCAGATGGGTCCGATGACTTACACGTCGTTCATGAATGGCGATCGGCCCGCTGGAGGAATGTACAAGCCAACGCCGGAGATGGGAAACATTCCGCCAAACTGGCTGGTTTACTTTGCTGTGGATGATACGGACGCGAAAGTGAAGAAGGCTGAGGAGCTGGGAGCGAAAACGATTGCGCCGCCGATGGACATTCCCGACACAGGACGGATGGCGATCATTCAGGATCCTCAGGGCGCTGCTTTTGGGATTATTAAACTAACGAATCCGTCCGCGTAACACGTGCGAACGATTTCATGAACTCCGCCAGGACGCAATGTTCTTAGTCTGAGGAAACGAAGAATGTTCGAGGGGAGCGGTTGAGCCGCCGATGGGTTGCTCAACCGCGCTACTCCGGCGAATATGGTTTGCACTCTTTAGGCTATAACATTCCGGTCCTTCGGAGTTAACTTACTCAATGAAATCTCGCCTTGTCTGGCTTCTGCTCTGCTGCATCTGGGGCTCGACCTGGCTCTTTATCAAACTTGGCCTCGAAGATTTGCCGCCGCTCACCTTTGCGGGCATCCGGTTTGTCATTGCCTCTGCGATTTTGTTCGGGATCGTTGCGGTCCGCCGGGTCCTGTTACCACGCCAACGCTCCGACTGGTTGCTTCTGGTGATCACTGGAATCCTGGCGTTCAGTCTGAACTACGGTTTGCTGTTTTGGGGAGAGCAATACATCTCTTCCGGCCTGGCCGCGCTTCTGCAAGCAACGATTCCCGCATTTGGTCTCGTCATCGCTCACTTCTATCTCCCTGGCGAACGAATGACGCTGGCGAAAATCTTCGGCGTAATAATGGGAGTCGCTGGAGTCGGCGTGATTTTCTCAAATCAGTTAAGTGTCGCCGGCTCCGGCGCCCTGGCAGGTAGTGCGGCTCTGGTGCTCAGCTCGGTCTGCGCCGCCTACTCAAATGTTCTGGTAAAAGCTCGAGGGCAGCATCTGGACCCGCCAATCCTCGCGGCAGGCCAGATGCTATTCGGTCTATTGCCGCTGCTACTTATCGGCATTCCTCTCGAAGGAAACCCCTTCAACTTTCGCTGGACGCC
>JALZOO010000414.1 GCA_030913905.1 Acidobacteriota bacterium | reverse complement strand
CCCCCGCAGTGTTGCTGCGATATCGGATCCTGCGGGTAACTAAAAACAAAAGCGGGGGCATGCCCCCTTCCTAACTGCACTTATTCTAAGTTGACAGATTGTTTGTCAGGAAGTTTATAGAACTCTCTAGCTGGCTTCAAAGGGCGCAGCATCCAGTAGGGCCGGCGCGTACCGTCAGGAGAAAACTTGTCGGCGGGCCGAGTCATCGCCAACCACTTCTGATAAACCTCACGCGACTTCGCCGTGTCCACATGAATGTCGGCGTAGTTGTCGTTTGGTTCAGCTTTGCGGACGCGCACCGCCTGGTGCCAGCAATGCATTCCGGAGATGGGATCGGGGTGGACCGGAAAAGTCAGGTTCTGATGCACACCAACGTCATTCCACCAAATGCGCTGCGTGTCAGCATCACTCGACTCATATGGCTCAGCGCCGCTGAGTCGTTCCAGTCCCCACTTCGTGCCTTTGTGCTTGAGGTTGACGGTAGCCATCATTTGCCGCTGTCCATTCTCGTGCACCTTCCAACGACCCATGTGATGGCTGCAAGCAACGATGCCTGGTTTTATTCCTTCGGTGACCCATGCTCGGACGACAAAATATCCTATCTCAGTCTCGACTCGAACCAGGTCGCCAGTCTCGACGCCGAGCTTTGCCGCGTGGCTCGTGTGCAGCCAGAGCGGATTCGTGTGCGCGATCTCGTTTAGCCATTTCGCATTTGCGCTGCGGGTGTGGATTTGTATTGGCAGCCGGAAAGTTGAAATCAGAATCGTCTGATCCGATTCCAGGTTATCGGGATGCACGTGGCTCTTCACATACCGTGGAATCGCGTGTTCGCCCCAGCCCCAATCGGCCAGTGTTCGCGAATAGAATTCCAGACGTCCGCTTGGTGTGGGAAACCCGCGAAGAATGTCACCATCGATTCTTACTCCGGCAAAGCGTCTGCCCTCGTCGTCGCCGTCTGGACTTGGCACAGGTACGACGTTTGGCGACGTCGGTTTCTGCGCCCGTGAGAACACGCGCCCGAAATCGTCCTCGCGAAGGTCGTCCAGTTCAACGTTGGGGACAGGCTCTTCGTATATCGCGCCGACCTTTTTGGTGATTTCAAAAGCGCCATAACGACGCATGTATTCAAGCGGTGTCAGGTTTTCCGCTGCCGCATTCTCAGGCAGGCCGGGAACTGAGTTCTCAAACAACCACCCGTAATACTCGTCGACGCCGAGGCGCTTGCCGGGCTCCTGCTTCGATTCAACAAACTGGCGAATACCCAGCGACCCGTCCGGATCAATTCTCCAGGTCAGTTCCATCCAGAACTCGTTCTCTTCCCAAACCTCGCCCGGATTGACCTGGCGCGTGTCGTCAATCACTTCGCCGTCTCGTTGGCGCGCAGCCTTCATCACCGGCTGCCGAAATCCCAGCCACTGCGAATCGTGAGTCTCGTAAGAATGCAAATCGTGGCGCTCCGGCCCCAGGCCCATCGGTAGAATGTAATCGGCGAAGTATGACGTTTCATTCCAGACCGGAGTCAGCGCCACATGACAACCGATTAGTTTTTCGTTGCTGAGCGCTTCGATCCAGGAGAAACCGTCGGGGTTGGTCCAGACAGGGTTGTAGACACGCGTGAAATAAACATCGAGCCGGCCGCGTCCATCCTTCAAAAAATGTGGCAGCAGGAATGACATCTCGTGCATCGAGAGCGGGTACTCGCGCGGCCAGGTCTTCTCGTTCCACATCTTCGGATGCGGAGGTGTGTAAATCGGCCTCGGCACAAACTTGTTCCAGGCGTTGGGAAACACGCCGCCTTCGGTCGCGATCGCGCCGAGCAGGGCGTTGATCATGAAAAGCGCGCGGGGGACGGTCCAACCACCGCTGATACCGGAGGCGGCGCTGCGCCAGTTGTGACTGGAGAAACGCGTGCCGGCGGTGGCGACGAGCTTCGCAATTTCTTCGAGGGTGCGCGCATCAACTCCGGACTCCTGGGCCGCGAATTCGAAGGTGTATTCGGAATAAAGTTCTTTCAGTTGATGCTCGAATTCTTCGAAAGAAGGCGGGGGCAAGCCACCCTTCCCAACCTGAGAGGCCGCGTCGCCTGACTTCTGATCTCCGACCTCTGACTTCTGAGCGAGGTACTCCTGCCAGTTCCACCAGCGTCGGACAAACTCGCGATTGTAGAGATTGTTTTGAATCAGATAATTCGCAATGGCGAGCAGCATGGCCGCTTCGGAGCCGGGATAGGGCGCGACCCAGTAGTCGGCGTGAGTTGCGGTGTGCGACAGGCGCGTATCAAACACGATTAATTTCGCACCCTTGGCTTTACCGTCAATAACGCGTTGCGCGTGCGGATTGAAGTAGTGGCCTGACTCCAGATGGGCACTGATCAGCAGGATTACTTTCGCGTTGGCGTGATCGGGGCTGGGACGATCAAGTCCCATCCAGAGTTGATAACCTTCACGACTCCCTGAGGAACAGATGTTGGTGTGCGAGTTGTGGCCATCGATGCCCCAGGCGGCGAGAATGCGTTCGGTGAAACCATCTTCGCCGGGACGTCCGACGTGATACATGATCTCGTCGCGCCTGTCTTCGACAATGGCATTCCTAATTCGCCCGGCGATTTCGGTCAGCGCTTCGTCCCAGGTGGTGCGTTCCCATTTGCCCTCGCCGCGTTTGCCCGCGCGCTTCAACGGATAAAG
>JALZOO010000412.1 GCA_030913905.1 Acidobacteriota bacterium | reverse complement strand
CAGGGGGCACAGTCTTCCTCGACGAGATTGGCGAGCTGCCGCTTGCGGTCCAGGGTAAACTGCTTCGTGTGATTGAAGAGAAGGTCGTTGATCGGATCGGCGGACGGGCGCCGGTGCCCGTCGACGTCCGCGTTGTAGCGGCGACTAACAGGAACTTGAAGGCGGCTGTCGAAAGCGGAGAATTTCGTGGAGATCTTTTCTTTCGGTTGGCTGTTTTTCCATTGGAGATTCCGCCGCTTCGTGAACGTGGGAATGACGTCACTTTGCTGGCTAAACATTTTGCCGCGCAACTCGGTAAAGACTTACGCGCCCGCGAGGTCACCTTGAGCGAAGAGGCTTGCGCGACGCTGCGCGGACATAGTTGGCCGGGGAATGTAAGAGAACTTCAAAACGCTATCGAACGTGCCTGCATACTTTCGGATACGATGGTCCTCGAGCCTAAAGATTTCGGTATAGGCACTCCGGATGCGAGTGATTCGGGGACGCTGAAATCATTTGATTTGACAGGCACACTTTCCGAAGCCGGCCAACGGGCGTTACGCATTGTCGAACGACAAAAAATCCAGGCCGCACTCGAAGCCGCGAACGGAAATAAGATGGAGACGGCCGAGAACCTCGGCATTAGCTATAAAACCCTTCTCACGAAGATTAAGGACTACAACCTCTAATTTAGATGAGCCACTCTTCCAGAGACGGGTCTTCCAAACCTCCTGCATCGGAAACTACTCCCGGCAAAACTCACGATGAAGCCAGCTCGATCGCCGGAGAGACGATTGCGCAGGTAGGCGCAACCACCGGCCAATTCCCTTCCGCCCCGGATAAGAAAGCTGAAAGGAGCACAGGCAGATCGGCGTTCCTCGTCGGCGCGGGAATTCTGATCAGCCGCATTGTTGGTTTGATCCGGCAACGTGTGTTTGCTCACTACTTTGGCACTTCCGCCGCCGGTGATGCGTTCAGTGCTGCGTTTCGCATCCCTAACTTTCTCCAAAACATCTTTGGTGAAGGAGCCCTTTCAGCTTCGTTCATTCCCATCTACGCAAAGCTTCTGGCCCAGGAAGACGAAAAGGAAGCAACCCACGTCGCGAATGCGGTTTTGACGCTGCTCGCCTTGATCACGTCTTTGATCGTGCTGGCGGGTGTCCTCACTACGCCGTACCTCATTGACTTAATCGCGCCGGGGTTCAGCGGCGAAACACGCGAGCTCACAATTCGGCTGGTGAAGATTCTCTTTCCAGGCGCAGGTCTGTTGGTTTTGTCCGCCTGGTGCCTGGGCATACTAAACAGCCATCATCGTTTCTTCATCTCATACACCGCACCCGTGGTGTGGAATATCGCCATCATTACGTCGCTGCTCATGTTCGGAGGGCGCGTCGGTCAGTTTCCTCTTGCTGAAGTAACTGACTGGGGTTCAGTTGTCGGCAGCGCATTGCAGTTTGCTATCCAGCTTCCAACTGTCTTCAAACTGGTTCCACGATTATGGCCTGTCTTCGATGTAGCCAGCACACACGTGCGCAAGGTTGTCACCAATTTTCTTCCCGTCTTCATGAGCCGCGGCGTTATTCAAATCAGCGCTTTCGTCGATGCCGTGCTAGCGAGCTTCCTGCCACAGGGGGCCGTAGCCTCGCTGACTTATGCGCAGAGTCTTTACACGCTGCCGGTTAGCTTGTTCGGCATGTCAGTATCCGCCGCTGAATTGCCGGCGATGTCCCGCACCACCGGCACTTCGCACGAAGTTGCCGAAGTATTAAGACGCCGGCTCGATGCGGGTCTGCAGCGAATTGCTTTCTTTATTGTTCCGTCGGCGGTGGCATTCCTTGCATTGGGTGATGTCATCGCCGCAGTTCTCTACCAGACTGGCGAGTTCAAGCATGATGCGACCATTTACGTTTGGGGCATACTCGCCGGCTCCAGCGTAGGTTTGCTGGCTTCAACGCTCGGCCGACTTTATTCCTCCACGTATTACGCACTTCACGATACCCGGACGCCATTGCTCTATGCCGTCATCCACGTTGCGCTAGCTGCGGTACTTGGATACTTCTGTGCGCTGAGTTTGCCGGCAAGGATTGGAATCGAAGCTAAATGGGGCGTCGTCGGCCTGACGCTGTCCGCGAGCGTGGCCGCGTGGGTGGAGTTTGTGCTGCTACGACGAAGTTTGAACCGCCGCATCGGCCGAACGGGTCTATCCCTGGGTTACTTATCAAGGCTCTGGTTCGGCGCCATTGTGTCGGCCGCGGCTGGTTGGGGATTAAAACTCCTACTGGGTCCTATTCATCCGATTCCGCTGGCCGCCGCGGTTCTCGGATCCTATGGCGTCTTGTATTTTGGCGTGACCTACGTGCTCGCAGTGACAGAATCCCGAGCGGTTATAGGTCAGATATTAAGAATCCTGAAAATTCGACGTTAAAGCCGCTGTTCCTGCCTGAATTTCCTGAAAACCTCCTAAACGCCTGGAACCCCACGAGTATTCGCCTTTTCAACAAGGGTGAAGGAATTCAATGACCCGTGCTACTGAAGTTCCAGAAAAGGCACGCAATACCATTTTGAAGGACCGAGTTGAGGAGGGAATGAAGGAAATGAGCAAGTTTTTATCGAAGGGCATTCTAACTTTGGGAGCGCTGCTGACCCTGTGCTTCGCCGGCACAACGGCCAGAGCCGACAACTTCCTAATTGTTCCCGTTGGATCTCAGATAATCCAACCAGCCGGTCTTGGAACGGTTAATTCGGTATTAGTTATTCAGACTCAGGGATCCTCGACCAGCGGATTCGGTTCAGTTGCCTATGATCCGAACAACCGCAAGGCTAACCGTCAGGGTGATGTAGTTTCCGGCAGTCAGATTGTGGGGGGTGCAAACAATCAGACCTATTCGGTAACCGAGCTGGGAATTACCAATGGAAATCTCTGCATCATGATGAACATTAATGACCCAAATAAGGGCGGCAGCAATACCGGACCCGTCGGGCCAATTATCCTAAACACACTGGTTTTGACGGCATACGACCAAGCCGGCAACGCCGTCTTCACCGCTCATTTGGCGGATGCGCAGACGCTGAGAGAAGCCACACTGAACGGCAACGGCACCGGCAAGTCTGATTTCACGTTCGCACTAAACGCCGACGCAGCCGCCGCCTTGGCCGCAGCGATAGCAGCGGATCCGAACCTACGGCTTGGCCTTTCCGCCAGTGTTTCCAACGCGCAGGGTGGACACGAGAGTTTCTTCTTCTGCAAAGGTTGTGAGGGTCAGAAGGAAGTCCCTGAGCCTGCAACAATGGTTCTGCTCGGCACCGGCCTCGCCGGAATCGCCGGCGCAATCCGCAAACGTCGAAACGCTGCAAAAGCGGAATAATCTTAAACTCTGTTTCAGGAAATCAGCCCGAGCGAGGTCACACTTGCTCGGGCTTTCGCTTGAAAGATATTTCTGAAAACTTCGCCGCATTGATCCTTTAGTTAGTTATCCTGGAAAAACGGACTGGCTAGTGCAGCGGCAGACAGCAAGCGGCAAGAGGTGAGGCGGCCTCAGGGCCGCCTTTTTGTGTTTGGATCCTCCTTCTCCGCAAACGATGATTGACCGTGCAGGGAGCCGTCCTTATCATCCAGACGTGCAGCCGGTTATCTCAGCAGAACAAATGCGGCAAATTGACAGCCTCACAGTCCAGGACTTTCACATCCCTTCCCTTCAGTTGATGCAGGCCGCGGCTGAGGCTTGCTTCCAAGCAATCGACAGTCATTTTTCAGGCAAACTGCCGGACGCAAAAATTCAGATACTGTGTGGCCCGGGAAACAACGGCGGCGACGGCGCAGCACTCGCTCAGGAGCTGTTGCGCGTGGGCGCACACACCGATGTGGTTCTTTTCGGTCGAGTCGACCAGACGCGCGGCGATGCGCGAACAAACTTCGACATTGTGCGCCGTCTTGCGGCAACTGACCGTGCGTCGCAATTGAAGTTCGTCGAGTGCGAGGGTGCATCGGCGTGGGAAGAATTATCAAAGTCGAGCTACGACATCGTTGTCGATGCGCTCTTTGGAACGGGACTCAGCCGACCTCTTGAGGGCGTCTTTTCTGAAGTCGTCAAGCACCTGGTTAGGACGAGAAGACAACGTGAGGCCGACTCAGCACCCGCGCCCCAAATTCTGTCCATAGATATTCCGTCAGGCCTCAACGCCGACTTGCCGGCTCCTTTTGGTGATGCGGTTGAAGCGGATCTGACTGTCACCTTCACAGCGCCCAAACCTGCTAATGTGCTGCCGCCGGCTTCGCACCTAAATGGAAAATTAATCGTCGCGGATATCGGCTCACCTTTGTCGCTGGTTGAGGCAGCGCACACGAATCTTTTCGTGACAGAACAAAGCGATGCGCGCGCGTGGTTGATAAAGACCCGCTATTTGCCGGAATCTTTCAAGAACACACACGGTCACGTGCTGGTGGTCGCCGGCTCTCGCGGCTACACCGGTGCAGCAGTTCTTTGCGGCAATGCAGCGATGAGATCGGGCGCCGGTTTGGTGACTATCGCGACACCGGCATCGGCTCAATCTTCCGTTGCGGTGAGCGTCATGCCTGAAGTGATGACAACTGCGTTGGCGGAAACTGACCGCGGCGCTGTCAGTGATGAAGCCGTAGATCACGTAACGAGGTTGGCATCGAAGACTACCGTTGTCGCGATTGGACCTGGCTTGTCAGCAGAGGACGAACGAACGCGCTGCTTTGTTTATTCGATCGTAAAAGAAAGAAAGACGCCGATAGTAATTGATGCTGATGCACTAAACTGTCTGGCGAGCTACGCCGGCCCAGGCTGGCCCGACGATTTGCACGGCACGCCGCAAGCTCCCTTGATTCTGACGCCGCATCCAGGCGAGATGTTGCGACTGTTAGGAGCGAACGACAAAGCTTCGCTCAGCGATCGCGTCTCGGTTGCGCGCGAGTTCGCGACCAAATACAAATTGATCGTAGTTTTGAAGGGCTCACGTCCGCTGGTTGCGGCGCCGGATGGACGGGTTTTTGTTAACCCTACGGGTAACGC
>JALZOO010000393.1 GCA_030913905.1 Acidobacteriota bacterium | reverse complement strand
GCGCTGAACGGTGTCTCGGCAGAGCAGGTTGCCGCCACTCTGCGCATCGCGGTTGAAGGCATGAACGTTGGCTTGGCGCACCAGCCGCAGGAAAAGGAAGACTTGCCGATTGTGCTGCGGCTCCCGCGAGCCGAGCGTTCGAGCGTCGACGACCTCAAGCAGATCAAGGTCATCGGGCAACAGGGGAATCTGGTGTCTCTGGGTGAGCTGGTGCGCGTTGAAGAGCAGACGGCGGACCAGAGCATCTTTCACAAGAATCTGATGCCGGTGGTCTACGTCACGGCGGATGTTGCGGGAAAAGTGGAAAGCCCGGTTTATGCCATTCTCCAGCTGAACGAAGCGATAGATCACTTGAAGTTGCCGGAAGGATATGCACTCGAACGTTACGTCGCTAGCCAACCGTTTAGTGGCGAAAAACTCGCGATGAAGTGGGACGGCGAATGGCATATCACCTACGAAGTCTTCCGCGATCTTGGGTTGGCGTTCGCGGCGGTGCTGATACTGATTTACATCCTGGTTGTCGGCTGGTTTCAATCCTTCAAGACGCCGCTGACCATCATGGCCGCAATCCCATTTTCCCTCATTGGCATCCTGCCCGCTCACGCTCTAATGGGTGCCTTCTTCACCGCCACCTCGATGATTGGGTTTATCGCCGGCGCGGGAATCGTCGTGCGCAATTCGATCATTCTGGTGGATTTCGTCGAGCTGAGATTGAATCAGGGGATGACGCTGGCAGACGCCGTGGTGGATGCGGGAGCAGTGCGTTTCCGCCCGATGATGTTGACGGCAGCGGCGGTTATTGTTGGCTCGGGGGTGATTCTGTTTGATCCCATCTTTCAGGGTCTTGCGATTTCGCTCATGGCCGGAGAGGTCGCTTCGCTTTTGCTGTCTCGCATGACCGTGCCGATTCTCTTTTATATGAGTGAACGGAAGAAGCATGATCGGCCTCCGGTCGAGATGCTAATCACTCGCGAATCACCGGAGGGGACGGAGGTTCCCGTTGTCGAGTCACCGGCGTCGGCTGTCGAGAACGTACCAGTAGTTGAATCCATTGCCGTTGGGCAACAACAACAGCAGCAATCGCAGCCTTCTCCTGAAAGCTTGAACGGCATGGATGTGGGGGAAATGAACAAGCGCGATGACCGGGTGATGGGATTTGATCATGATGGATCACCTGGAGATTTGAGGGTGCAGAACGCTAATCACCGGACGGACGGACTCGATGAAGATTAACGGCTGGCGATTCTGGTTGGTGGCGATGCTATTTCTGGTAGCGGTAGTGGTCACG
The DNA here is from genome assembly GCA_030913905.1 of Acidobacteriota bacterium. Classification (GTDB taxonomy): domain Bacteria; phylum Acidobacteriota; class Blastocatellia; order Pyrinomonadales; family Pyrinomonadaceae; genus PSRF01. The sequence continues at coordinate 1,143 of JALZOO010000393.1, read as the reverse complement.
AGTCTGTTCACAATCCGGGCGGTGCGACACGCCTCCCGCCTGCGCGCAAGGGTTGATGAGCCGGTGCAGGCTTGGATGAGCGTGCCCTACATAGCGCGCTCTCACCGCGTGCCGCCGCCCATCCTGTTTCAGGCCATCGGCGTGCAACCGGGGCCGCCGCCCGACCGACGCCCCATCAGGGAGATCGCGCGGGTGCAGGGCCGCCCCGTCGAAGAGTTGATCTCCGAGTTGAATGAGGCCGTCCGCCGCGCGCGACAGGGCAGTCCTACGCCAACGCCTATCATGCCATTAGAGCAAGGGCGGGCGCCGTAATGTTGATTGACCAGTTGTTGAGTGCGTTCGCGCTGTATGGCCTGCCGGTACTCTTCGGCGCGCTCCTTATAGGCGCGGTGGGTATTCCGATGCCCGCCAGCATGATGCTGCTCGCCGCCGGTTTGTTTGTGGCGCAGGGCGATTTGAGCTTTTGGTGGGTGTTGGCGCTGGCGAGCATCGCGGCCATCCTTGGCGACAACGTCGGCTATTGCATAGGACGTTGTGGTGGAAGGCGCGTAGTCTTAAGGGTCAGTCAAAGTATTGGCGGCGAGGCGCGACTGCTCCGAGCCGAAGAGTGGACCAGGCGCTGGGGCTGGGCGGGCATCTTCTTCAGCCGCTGGCTGGTGACCCCGTTTGGGCCTTGGGTGAATTTAGCCAGCGGCCTGGGTCTGTACTCGTGGCCGCGCTTCCTTTTTCTGGTCGTCGCAGGCGAAGTGCTGTGGGTCGCCTTGTATGTGGTTCTAGGCAACATCTTTAGCGACCAAGTGCTGGCGCTAAGCGAATTTCTCGGCGATCTAACGTGGTCTGTGGTCGGTCTGGTTGTCGCCTTTTGGCTGGGCCGGAAACTGCTACGCTACCTTTCTCAGAAGCGGACGTCTCTAAACGCGAACGATGCGCACACTACGAGCGGACCGTAGGTATGTAGAATACAAACCGATGTTGTGGGCTGATCCAGCTGTATTGGACCACGCGAAAATAACGGGGGAGGAAAGAATGATGAAACATTTACGCCGCTATTCACCACAAACTCAATTGCTTTTTGGCGGTCTTTTGACAATTGCCAGCGTCCTCTTCCTTGTACCTTTCCAATCTGAAGGACAAGGAAGGACA